>JAJAZK010000078.1 GCA_026785765.1 Rhodoferax sp.
GACATGACTACCCACACCATCCCGGTTGTCTCTTTTGCCGGCGTCACTTTTAACAGCCTGCGCGGCAAGCACGTCATCATCACTGGCGGCGCCAGCGGTATTGGTGCCGACGTGGTGCAGGGCTTTGCGAGGCAAGGGTGCAGCGTGGGTTTTCTGGACCGCGATGCCGCCGCTGGCACGGCGCTGGCGCAGAGCCTGGAGCAGGTATTTTTCCGCCCCTGCGATGTGACGAGCGTGCCGGACTTGCAGGCGGCCATCGCCGCGTTGCTGGCCGATATGGGTGGCGCCGATGTGCTGGTCAACAACGTCGCCAACGACGAGCGCCATACATTGGAGGGCGTCACCGCCGAGTACTTTGACGAACGGGTGGCTATCAACCTGCGACCGCATTTCTTCGCCACGCAGGCGATTTTGTCCAGCATGCGTGCGCGCGGCGGTGGTGTGGTCGTCAATATGGGTTCGGTCAGCTGGATGTTCAAAGGCACCGGGTACCCCGTTTACGCCACCTGCAAATCCGCGATGTCGGGCTTCACCCGGGTGCTGGCGCGCGAGTTGGGCCGGGACAATATCCGCGTCAACTGCGTGGTTCCCGGTTGGGTCATGACCGAGCGTCAAGTCAGCTTGTGGCTGGACGCGGCCGGTGAAGCCGCAATGGACCAGAACCACTGCATCCCCGGGCGTATCGTCGGCCAGGACATTGCCCACATGGTGATGTTCCTCGCCGCAGATACGGCGCGTATGGTGACTGCGCAGGAGTTTGTGGTCGACGCGGGCTGGACCTGATCAACTCAGCGTGACAGGCTGTTGCACCGCTGGCAGCGCCGGAGCATTGCCCAGGCGTGCGCCATCACCCCGTGCGCGGCACGGCAACTGGCACATTTCGCGACCGTCCACCGGGCAGACCCGGTCGAAGGTCACCACATGGTCGACCTGGGCCCGGATGCCGATCCATTCCCCGATGCGGTGGTCGTGGTGGCTGGGCACATGCGCCAGCACGGTTTCACCGCTGCGCAGGCGCAACGTGTAAAGAAACTCGGAGCCGCGAAACGCCTTGCGCAGAATTTCGGCTTTCACCGGCGCATCGTCGTCGTGCACGATGTCGTCGGCGCGCAGCAAAACGTCACACTGGCCAGACGGATAGGCACACGGCAACGGGCATTCCGCCACGTCGTTCAGCTCACCCAGCGCGGTCTGCACCACCACCTGGTTGCCGACCTCCCGTATCGTGGCTGGCGTGAACACGCCATGGCCGATGAAGTCCGCCACGAAGCGGGTGGCCGGACGGTGGTACAGGGTGTAGGCGTCGTCCCACTGGTGCAGCCGCCCCTCGTGCATGACACCAATCACGTCGCCGATGGCGAACGCTTCGAGCTGGTCATGGGTGACAAACAGGGCGGTGGCGCCAGCAGCCTTGAGAATGCCGCGCACCTCATGTGCCAGCCGCTCGCGCAGGTCCACGTCCAGGTTGGAGAACGGCTCGTCCAGCAGCAACAGGCGCGGGGACGGGGCCAGCGCGCGCGCCAGGGCGACGCGTTGTTGTTGCCCGCCGGAGAGTTCATGCGCGTAACGCCGTTGCAGGCCGGCCAGCCCGACCAGCTCCAGCACTTCTGCCACACGCTCTTTGCGCTGCGCGTGCGGCAAATGGTGGATGCCGAAACCCACGTTGTGACCGACGTCGAGATGGGGAAACAGCGCGTAGTCCTGAAACACCATGCCGACCCGGCGCCGCTCTGCGGGCAACTGCACGGTGGCACTGCTGACCAGCTCGGCATCCAGCCGGATACTGCCGCTGCTTGCGCGCTCCAGCCCGGCGACCGCGCGCAACAGTGTGGTCTTGCCGCAGCCCGAAGGGCCGATCAATACACCGATGTCTCCGGCGCGCAATCCGAACGACACATCCTGCACGGCAGGCTTGGCATTGCCGGGGTAGAGCACCTGAAGTTGGGACACTTCGAGAAACATGACAAGAATTGTAGATGATTACAATTCTCATTTGCGTTTGATTTGATCGGTTATCCCATGCCGTTGCAACGGCTTTCCCAATCTCTTTTGTGTGTGCTCGGTGCCGTGTTGTGCCTGCCGGTCCTTGCCGTGCTGGCCTCGTGGCTGCAGTCGGACGCGCAGAGCATGCAGATCCTGGGCGAGATGGCACGCACCGTGTTGCCGGACTATGTCGCAACGACCCTGCTGCTCTGCCTGCTGGTGGCGCTCGGCGTGGTGGTGGTCGGCACCGCAACCGCGGCAGCGGTAACCCTGTTCGAGTTTCCGGGGCGGCGCTGGTTTGAGTGGGCCTTGCTGCTGCCGCTGGCGATGCCGGCCTACGTGGTCGCGTACGCATACACCGACTTCCTGCAGTTTGCCGGGCCAATGCAGAACCTGCTGCGCTCTTTGACCGGTCTGGAGGGGCGCATGTTGCCCGAGGTGCGCAGCGTTGGTGGCGCCGCCTGGGTGTTTACCTTTGCGCTGTACCCCTACGTGTACCTGCTGGTGCGCGGTGCGCTGAGTGAACGCGCTGCGCACCTGATGGAAGCTGCGCGGCTGCTCGGCGCGCCGCTGCGCCGGCGCATTGCCGTGGTAGCGCTGCCGCTGGCCCGGCCCGCGCTGGCGGCTGGCGTCGCGCTGGCGTTGATGGAAACACTGGCGGATTTGGTGTCTCCAGCTACTTCGGCATTCAGACCTTTACCGCGGGCATCTACAAGGCCTGGCTGGCTATGGACAACCGCATTGCCGCAGCGCAGCTCGCCACCATGTTGCTGGCGCTGGTAGCGGTGCTGCTACAGCTGGAGCGCCACGCGCAGCGCCGCATGCGTTTTGCCAGTGGTGGCAGCGCGCATGCGGCCGCGGCGGATGCGCAACCGGTTCGGCTGCACGGCCGTGGCCGCTGGATTGCCGTCCTGGTCTGCGTGGTGCCAGTACTGGCCGGTTTTGTGTTGCCGGTTGCCTTTATGTTGCGTCCGCTGGCGGCCGATTGGCAACTGCTGCAATGGGGGCGGTTTGTTGAATGGTCCCTCAACAGCCTGCGCCTGGGTGCGATCACTGCGGTTTTGTCGGTAACGATCGCGCTGGTGTTGGCATTTGCTCTGCGCCGCTCCGGCGACGCGGTGACGCGCGCGGTGGCTGGGCTGGCCAATCTGGGGTATGCAGTGCCAGGCGCAGTGATTGTGGTGGGCCTGTTGCTGCCGCTGGGGTGGGTACAGCAGGCGGCGCCGCAGCTGGGCCTGGGGTATTTGCTCACTGCCACTTCGGTCGGACTGGTCTGGGCCTATCTGGTGCGTTTTTGCGCGGTGGCCTTGCAATCCGTGCAAAGCGGTTACAGCCGGATTCCGGCGAGTTTTGATGATTCGGCACGTACCATGGGCAGCTCGGGCGTTGCCCTGTTGGCGCGTGTGCACTGGCCGCTGCTGCGGCGCTCCACCGCGGTTGCCGCCTTGCTGGTGTTCGTGGATGTAATGAAGGAGTTGCCCGCCACCATGGTGCTGCGGCCATTCAACTCGGACACGCTGGCAGTGGTGGCGTATCAGTTGGCGCGCGACGAGCGGCTGGGCGAGGCGGCACTGCCCTCGCTGGCATTGGTGCTGGTGGGGCTGTTGCCGGTAATCCTGCTGAGCCGCACCGTGCGCAGTGATGCACCGCGCAGCAGAGTCTGATAACGACACGGCGTGGTACCGGGGCGGGAAGCCTGCGAGGGTGGCGACGAAGACGTAGACTCAGGCGAGACGCTTGATCGACTGACTTCGAATGACCCTCACCCCCGAACTGTCCGCATTGCAAGACGTTTGCGCGCGACTTGCATCTGCAGACGTCGCTTACATGCTCACGGGCTCGCTGGCGACGAGTTATTACGCCAGGCCTCGCATGACACGCGACATTGATCTGGTGGTCGAGCTCCAGGCGGCACAGGCACGCAAGCTGATTTACGGGCTGGGCGATGACTACCATGCCAACGCCGTCGCAATCATCGCAGCGTTGCAAGACGCGCGGCCATGGAACATAGTCCATCTGCCTTCCATGGTCAAAATAGATTTGATTCCGCGCAAGGACACCGAGTACCGCCGCACCGAGTTTGCCCGCCGTCGGCGCGTTGAACTGGCGGGGGTAAGCCTGTGGATCGTGGAAATTGAGGACTTGATTCTGTCCAAGCTCGAATGGTCCCGCGAATCCCGATCGGAGCAACAACGCCGCGATGTCGCGCTCTTGCTTGAAGCGGGTTTGGATCGCGCCTACTTGCGTCTGTGGGCAGAGCGCCTGGGTCTGGACGGAATGCTCAGGGAGGCCGGACATGAATGACACCAGCCCGGAAATTGAGTCTTTCCTCAAGGCGCGGTATGCGGCGATGAGCGGCTCACAGCGCGCCTTGATGGCGTTGCAAATGTTCGAAAGTGCACAGCAGATCGTGCTCTCCTCGCTCGATCCGGCGCTAAGCGAACAAGATCGGCGGCGCGAACTGTGCAGACGCTTTTACGGCGATGAACTGGCGAGCGCCATTTTTCCGGCGCAGGCGACAAAGCAGAACGAGTGCCGGGAGGAAATCAAGTAAGGCGCCGTCACATCGTCGGCACCCTGTTCGCCGTTGGCTCTTGGCGCCAGAACCATGCCGCCGGTGCACTGACACAGGCTGCGCAACTGAGTCGCATGGTGCTTTGACCGGCTTGGGTTAAACTTGGACCAGTTCAAGTACAAGTCAAGGCCAGTCAACCATGAAAATCGTGACCTATTCTGAAGCGCGCAGCTCCTTGAAAACCGTGCTCGACACTGTGCATGACGATGCAGACATCACCATCATCAGCCGACGCGATGGGGCTGATGCGGTGGTGATGTCGCTGGACCATTACCAGAGCATGATGGAAACCATACACCTGCTGTCAACGCCCGCCAACGCCGCCCACCTTGCCAAATCAATAGCCCAGCACAAGGCCGGCAAGGCGCTGCGGCGCGATTTGGTCAAGGTGTGATTGCGGTCCGAGACCCGTGCAACGCTCGCTTCGTTTCACGCCAGCTGCGTGGGCCGACTACACCTATTGGCAGAGCCAGGACAAAAAGACTTTGCGGCGTATCAACTTGCTGATGGAAGCCGCCAGGCGCGAGCCATTCAGCGGCACTGGCAAGCCGGAGCCGCTACTGGGAAACCTCACAGCTTATTGGTCAAGACGCATCGACGAAACGCACCGCCTGGTTTATGCAGTAGATGATGCGCACCTTGACGTGATCGCTTGCCGGTGGCACTACGACGATTGAGGTCCGGACGGCCAGTTTTGTCTGGCGTGCAGCACGCGCAGCACGTCGATGGTCGTGTCGGTGATTCGATAAATCAACACATGGTTCGGCCTCACCACCAGCTCACGCGTACCCTTCATCCGGCCTGGTCTATAGAGCTTTGGCTGATCGGGCAGCGCGGCGGCCTTGGCCTCGATCTCGTTTATCAAATTATGCGCGGCAGTCGGGCTGTCGTCTGAAATGCCGTCCACGATCATCAGCAAATCGTTGTTGGCCGGTTGCGTCCACTTCAGCTCAGGCTTTGGGGGCATGTTTTTTCCGCTTGGCGTCAATCAACGCTTGCGCGTTGGCCATCACTTTGTCATGCGGAATCGTCGGGCGCGGATCGTCGATGGCTTCCTGAACCATGGCGCGAAACCGTTTGTCATAAGCGGCAGCTTAATGGGCCGCCTTCATCCGTTTGGCGGCATCTGCCCGGCGCGGGGTATTGATGGCCGTTTCGCTGTAGTTGCTGGCGTCGAGCGCATCGAGCCGAACTATCTTTAACTCGTTGCGCAGACAGTCCATGCACGTATCCAGGCTGCGCCAAGTGCGCGGCTTGTCGGTGCGTTGGGTGCCCAGCGGCGTCTCCGTCATACCGATTTTGAGCATGACCGACC
>JAJAZK010000079.1 GCA_026785765.1 Rhodoferax sp.
GCCACTGCACACCGGCCGCGATCAGTCGCTGGGCTTGCGAACGGGTGCTGGCCAGCCCGGGCTGCACCAGAAATTGGTCGATGCGCATTGTGAGCGGGTACGCGGCCCGCAGGACGCGAACGCTCTAGTAGCGGTACGTGTCCGGCTTGTAAGGACCGACTTTTGCCACACCGATGTAAGCGGCCTGCTCGTCGCTGAGTTCAGTCAACACCGCGCCAACCTTCTTCAGGTGCAGACGCGCCACCTTCTCGTCCAGGTGTTTCGGCAATACATAGACCTTCCCAACCTTGTACTCCTTGGGCTTGGTAAACAACTCGATCTGGGCGATGGTCTGGTTGGCAAACCTCGACGACATGACAAAACTCGGGTGACCGGTTCCGCAGCCCAAGTTCACGAGGCGGCCCTTGGCTAGAAGAATGATGCGTTTGGACGGTGTCTTGCCTTTGGCCGGGAAAATCACATGATCGACCTGCGGCTTGATCTCTTCCCACTTGCACTTGGACAGCGACGCGACGTCAATTTCATTGTCGAAGTGACCGATGTTGCACACGATGGCCTGGTCTTTCATGGCCGCCATGTGTTTGTAGGTGATCACGTTGCGGTTGCCGGTGGCGGACACAAATATGTCGGCCTTGTCGGCAGCGTAGTCCATGGTGACGACCTTGTAACCCTCCATCGCGGCCTGCAAGGCGTTGATCGGGTCGATCTCGGTCACCCAGACCTGGGCGCTGAGCGCGCGCAAAGCCTGTGCCGAACCCTTGCCAACGTCGCCGTAACCGGCAACCACGGCGACCTTGCCGGCGATCATGACGTCGGTGGCGCGTTTAATGGCGTCGACCAGCGACTCACGGCAGCCATACAGGTTGTCGAGCGTGGATTTGGTCACCGAGTCGTTCACGTTGATGGCGCGCAGCGCAAGCGTGCCCTGGACCGACATTTCGAGCAGGCGATGCACACCAGTGGTAGTTTCCTCGGTCACGCCGATGATGTTTTTCAGGCGGCGGCTGTACCAGGTGGAGTCCTGTTTCAACTTGGCCTTGATAGCGTTGAACAGGCACACTTCCTCTTCACTGGTCGGTTTGGAGACGACTTTGAGGTCTTTCTCGGCGCGTGAGCCGAGGTGCATCAGCAAAGTCGCGTCACCACCGTCGTCCAGAATCATGTTCGGGCCTTCGGTCCTGGAGCCTTTGGCGCCAAACTCGAAAATCCGGTGCGTGTAATCCCAGTAGTCGTCCAGGTTCTCGCCTTTGTAGGCAAACACCGGCGTGCCCGCAGCCACCAGCGCGGCAGCAGCGTGGTCCTGTGTGGAGAAGATATTGCACGAAGCCCAGCGTACCTGGGCGCCAAGCGCTTGCAGGGTCTCGACCAGCACGCCTGTCTGGATCGTCATGTGCAACGACCCCGTGATCCGCGCACCCTTGAGCGGCTGCGACTTGGCAAACTCCTCGCGGATAGCCATAAGGCCGGGCATCTCGGTCTCGGCAATCTTCAACTCTTTGCGGCCCCAGGGGGCGAGGCCCAGGTCGGCAATCTCAAAGTCCTGGTTCTTGATCGGTTTCAATACGGCGCTCATGGTCACTCCAAACTACGGGTTGATGAACCACCGCTGGCAAGTGAAACTCTGGGGGAGGCTCACCACACAGACCGGTGGGTGAGCGCCGTTGGTGCGACGCCGCCTGGACACCAGACAGCGTGCGATCCGAGCCTCGTTCACTGTAGTGAACTGCAACGCTCCTCGGAAGACGATAATTCTACCTTTTCCACGACCGCAATGTCCACGCCCTCGCGTGCCACCGCCCACCTTGCGGGCCATTGACGGGCACATTTCACAGATTTCCCATGTCCTATCTGGCCGAAACCCGGCGTCGCCGTACCTTTGCAATCATTTCCCACCCGGACGCCGGCAAAACCACGCTGACCGAGAAGCTGCTGTTGTTTTCCGGCGCAATCCAGATCGCCGGCTCAGTGAAAGCGCGCAAGGCGACGCGCCATGCGACCAGCGACTGGATGGAGATCGAGAAACAGCGCGGCATTTCGGTCGCCAGCTCGGTGATGCAGATGCTCTACCGCGACCACGTGATCAACCTGCTCGACACGCCGGGTCACAAGGACTTCTCGGAAGACACCTACCGGGTGCTCACCGCAGTGGACGCAGCGTTGATGGTCATCGACGCCGCCAACGGTGTTGAAGCTCAGACGCGGCGCCTGATCGAGGTCTGCCGCCAGCGCCACACCCCCATCATCACCTTCGTCAACAAGATGGACCGCGAGGTACGCGAACCGCTGGACATCCTGGACGAGATCGAGCGCGAACTCGGCATGCCCTGCGTGCCAATGACCTGGCCAGTCGGCCAGGGCAAGGCCTTTGCCGGCATCATCAACCTGCAGACTCAGGCCATGACTTTGTTCGAGGCTGGAAGCGAGCGCCGGCCGCAGGACTTCCGCAGCATCCCCCTGTCGGAGAAGGCGTCGCTGCAACAGCGTTTTGGCCATGAGTTTGACAGCGCTATCGATAGCATGGAACTCGCGGCCGGCGCCTCGCCGAGCTGGAGCCACGACCAGTTTCTCGCCGGCCAGCAGACGCCGGTTTACTTCGGCTCTGGCGTGAACAACTTTGGCGTGATGGAAGTGCTCGACGCCCTGGTGGACCTGGCACCGTCCCCACAGCCCCGCACCAGTTCGCTGCAGGTCAACCAGCAAACCATTCTCACGAAAGTGCAGCCCGCGGACGCGGCATTTGCCGGTGTGTGTTCAAGGTGCAGGCGAACATGGACCCGTCGCACCGCGACCGTATCGCCTTTGTGCGCATGTGCTCGGGCAAATACACGCCGGGTATGAAACTCAAGGTGCAGCGCACCGCCAAAGAATTGCGCCCGACCAGCGTGGTCACTTTCATGAGCCAGCGCCGCGAGGCAGTGCACGAAGCCTACGCCGGGGACATTGTCGGATTCACTACACACGGCGGCGTACAGCTGGGCGACACGATCACCGACGGCAGCGTCGCGCTGCAGTTTACCGGCCTGCCATTTTTCGCCCCCGAACTGTTCATGACGGTGATCCTGAAAAACCCGCTGCGCACCAAGCAGTTGCAACAGGGCTTGGCGCAATTGGGCGAAGAAGGCGCAATCCAGGTGTTCCGTCCCAACATTGGCGGTCCAATGCTGCTGGGCGCGGTCGGGCAATTGCAGTTCGAAGTAGTGCAGCACCGGCTCAAGGGTGAATACGATGCCGACATCCGGCTGGAGTCTTGCCAGTATGTGGGTGCGCGCTGGATTACTGCCGACACGCCACTGGAACTGCGTGCGTTCTGCGAAGCGTACCCGATGCGCATGGCGCACGATGCCGCTAACACCTTGGCCTACCTGACGACTTCGCAGTACGACGTGCGGCTGGCGCAGGAGCGCTTCCCGAAGATCCACTTCCACCCCTTGCGCGAACATGCCGGGCTGGCGCTGCAATCCGCGGGTTGAACCACGCAGAGTGCCGCCAAGCGTATAGCCGCCCGCAGGACACTGGTAGACACTCGCATGCTTGCCCTGTCATCGTGGCCCGTCGATGCCCGCCGTCGAATCGTCGGCGTCTTCACCGATATCGACGACACCTTGACCACCGATGGTGCGATCACTGCCGACGCCCTGGACGCATTGTCCCGGCTGCAAACCGCCGGTCTGCCCGTGGTAGCAATTACAGGGCGCCCTGCCCTTTGGAGCGAAGCTTTCGCGCGCAGCTGGCCGATCGATGCCATCGTGGCCGAAAACGGCGCGGTTTCGTTGGCGCGCCAGACGGCGCATACGCCGCACGGCGAAGTGCCCGTCGGAGTGCAGCGCCGGTATTTGCAAGACGCGGCCACGCGCCAAACCAATTTCACGCGCATGCGACGGGTGGCGCAACGGGTGCTGCACGAAGTGCCTGGCGCAATGCTGTCAAAGGACTCGCCAGGGCGCGAGACCGACATTGCCATCGACCACAGCGAATTCACCGAATTGCCGGCGCCAGCTATCGAGCGGGTTGTTGCCATCATGCGCTCAGAAGGTATGCACGCCAGCGTCAGCAGCATCCACGTAAATGGCTGGTACGGTGAGCACAACAAGCTGGTCGGCGCGCAGTGGGCCGTGCGTGAACTGTATGGTCGGGAGCTGCACAATGAAATGGACCATTGGGTGTATGTGGGTGACTCGACCAATGACCAAGTGATGTTTGCGGCATTTGCCAACTCGGTTGGCGTGGCAAACATCAGACGGTTCCTGCCCGACTTGGTCAACCTGCCACGGTATGTAACCGCGCGCGAACGCGGCGCCGGTTTCGCCGAGGTGGCGGCGGCCGTGTTGGCAGCGCGTGGCGGCAGGTCATGAGCGCCGCGCCGGGCCGCCCCAAGCGAGCTCGCACCGCAGCCCGCAGCGCGAAGGTACTCCAATGAGCAACCCGCCCGCACGGCTTGGTCTGGTTGCAATTTTCTGCTCGACTTTCCTGGAGCTGGTGGGGTACTTCATGCTGCTGCCGCTGCTGCTATTGCGGCTCAAGGACGCGGATGTCTCCACCAGCGTGGCCGGCCTGTTCGCGGCTACCGGCTGGGCCGGCATCTTCCTGTTCACGCCGTTCGCTTCCTGGATCGCGCAAAAGATCGGACGCCGGCCAACCCTGTGGCTCGCCGCGGCGATTCCGGCGCTGGCGTCGCTGGGTTTTGCGCTCACCGACTCGCTGCCGGTCTGGTTTGCGCTGGAGTTGCTGACCGGCGCGGCGGCAGGTCTGCGCTGGGTGCTGGCTGAGGCGGTGGTCGCGGAGTTCTCGGCGCCGCAGCAACGCGGGCGCAACATCGGCTTGTTCGAGACCATGGTTGGAACCACCTTCATCATCGGTCCGGCGCTGCTGGTGTGGATCGGGCCGATGGAGGCAGCAGCGTTTTGGGTAGTCACTGCCTTCATGGTGAGCGGGTTGCTCTTGTCGCTGTTGATTCCACTTTTGCCAGCGGCACCGGACAACCAGCAGACAACGGTAGGGGTGCGCGGCGTATGGCAGGCGCTGCGGCTCCATCCCATCATCATGCTGGCCGGCTTCGTCGGCGGCTTTTTTGAGAGTGGCATCACGTCCATCCTTCCGTTGTACGGCCTGGCCCTGGGGCTGGGTGCGGCGGGCGCCGCGCTGCTGGTGTCGGCCAGTGGCCTGGGC
>JAJAZK010000080.1 GCA_026785765.1 Rhodoferax sp.
ACCGGCCGCGCACCCACGCGGTCCACCAGAAACCCGGCGCTGGCCTGACCCAGCCCGGAGACCACAAAAAAGGTCGTCATCAGCAAACCAAGCTGGGCGTAACTCAGGCCGAACTCCTGCATGAAAACGGGAAACATCAAGGGCAGCAGCAGATGCGAAAAGTGCGAGCTGGCGTGCGCCAGACCGACCAGTCCGATGATGGACGCGTCTTGCTGCAGCGGAACCGGCGCCTCGGCGGCCAGGGTGGCAGTATTCATGCGTCGATGGTAATGGATGGCACACTGCGGGCATGGACGCCCCACGCCGCGACACCTTGCGCCAGATCCCCAGGGGCATCTGGGTGCTGGGGCTGGTCAGCCTGCTGATGGACATCTCGTCCGAGATGGTGCACAGCCTGCTGCCGATGTTCATGGTCACGACACTGGGCATCAGCGTCCTCGTCGTGGGGTTGATCGAGGGCTTGGCAGAAGCCACCGCCCTGATGGTGAAGGTGTTCTCGGGGGCACTCAGCGACTACTTGGGCCGGCGCAAGGGGCTGGCACTGCTGGGGTATGCCATGGGCGCCCTGAGCAAGCCCCTGTTCGCGCTGGCTCCGGGTATTGGGATGGTAGTGACCGCGCGCCTGATCGACCGACTGGGCAAAGGCATTCGTGGCGCGCCGCGGGATGCCCTGGTTGCCGACATCGCACCGGTGCATCTGCGCGGCGCCGCGTTCGGGCTGCGCCAGTCACTCGACACGGTGGGTGCTTTTCTGGGCCCGCTGCTGGCCGTCGCCCTGATGCTGTTGTGGGCGAACGACTTCCGCGCCGTGTTCTGGGTGGCAGTGATCCCGGGCGTGTTGGCCGTCGCCCTGCTCTGGTTCGGGCTGCACGAGCCGGCGCCAGTGGCCGGTACGCCGCGTACCAACCCGATCCGGCGCGACAACCTGCGCCAACTCAGGCCCGCCTACTGGTGGGTGGTGGGCATTGGCGCAGCCTTCACGCTGGCGCGCTTCAGCGAGGCCTTTCTGGTGCTGCGCGCGCAGCAGGCAGGAATTGCCATGGCCCTGGTGCCGCTGGTGATGGTGGCGATGAATGTGGTTTACGCTGCCAGTGCCTATCCGTTCGGCAAACTGTCGGACCGAATTCCCCATCACCGCCTGCTGGCGCTCGGACTGCTGGTGCTGATCGCGGCCGATCTGGTGCTGGCGCAGGCCAGTGGTCCGGTCACGATCCTGCTCGGGGTGGCGCTGTGGGGTGTGCATATGGGCATGACGCAGGGCCTGCTCGCAACCATGGTCGCCGATACCGCCCCGGCGGCACTGCGCGGCACGGCGTACGGCCTGTTCAACCTGGTGAGCGGGGTCGCGATGTTACTGGCGAGCGTGTTGGCCGGTCTGCTGTGGGACACGGCCGGATCGGCCGCCACCTTCTACGCGGGGGCCGGGTTCTGCGTGTTGACCCTGCTGCTGCTGGGGTGGCGCTACCGCGCTGGCGGATAGGCCCCGGTGATTGCCGTAGCAGGCTTCTTGCTCGCCACCAGTCCCTCCCACTCGTCGCGCAACTGGGCAATGTGCCGGGTTATCGACTTGCCCCATAACCCGCGCCCAGTGCCGCGCAGCGCCAGCAAACCCGGCTTGCGTGCGCCTTGAGCAACACGTCCGCCGACACAATGGCAGCATACGGTTTGCCATGTTTCGTCAGCAGACTGCTGCGCCCGGCGTGCGCCAGCGCCGCCAGCTTGGGCAAATTGCTGCGCCCTTCGTCGATACCCACACTCAAGACTGTCATGCGAATCTCCCTTTTCCGTACGGTTCGTGCAATACAGGAAACTTTTCTCCTGGAATATTGGAAACCGGATTCGCATCGGCTGCAGCGCATGTCAGGCCAGGGAATGCCGTCGTTGGTTGCCTGTCACTTCAAGTCGCAGTATGGTTGATTGTCAAACCAGGGGGGAACGATATGGGCAGCGTCAAAGTGGCCATCACGCTGGCGCAGGACTTCATGCGCCGCGTGGACCAAGTGGACTTGCACCAATGTCCTTGTTGCAAGCTTGGACGGCTGCGCTTGGTGGAAACTCTCAAGGGTTGCAAGACCTTGCCAGCACGGGATACCTCAGCGCAAATAACAACGCAGAGCACGGGGCCGCCATGACAGCACACAATGTATGAATTGGTGCGGTATTCGCAAGGCTGGTTCGCACCGCCAGGGGAAATCGTGTGTCCAGTGGTGTGCAAGGCTGGCTTTAAGGGTGACGCCGTCAAGCGTTGGACCGACTTGTTTCTGCGAAAGCCGCACTGCCAGGCGTCTGCTGCCGGCAAAGCGCCAAAGAGGTGCTTCCGCCCTTCAGCGCCAAACTTACAATCCCCTGTAATCCACCGCTACTTCTGGCGGTTCAGTCCAACTGGTTTATCTGCCGCAGGAGGTGCTCTTGGTTTCAGCCAGCTTGGCCTCGCGGCAGATAAACGCTGATCGTAAGACGTCACAGAAGGGCGTCGCCGGACACTTCAGCATGCTCCCGAATGCATCGAAATCCACCATCGACGCCAGCAAAGTCCGAGACTATTTGCTTTCGCCAAGCCATCCCGTTGGCAGGTTCAAGGCCGCCGTGTTCCTTGCCCTCGGCTACACGCAGCTTGGGTGGGAACGACTGAGAGATGATCTACTCGCTCATGGGCAGTCAGGCAACGCGATTCCAGCCGAGCCAAGCAGGTACGGTCAGAAGTATGCGGTAAGTGGTAAGCTGATCGGGCCAAATGGCCAAGCCGGAAACTTCAGAACCATCTGGCTCGTAGCGTCGGAGAAATCCGAACCAAGATTTCTTACTGCGTATCCGGAGTAAACCAATGTTCAAGCTACTTGATGCGGTCGCACTTACACACGATATACCTGCTGCCGGTCTACGTCGCGGCGATGTTGGCGCAGTCGTGGAAGTCTACGTCCCGGACTCAATGGAAGTCGAATTTGTGGCGGCGTCCGGACGTACGCAGGCACTGATCACGCTTGCAGTGCAAGATGTACGTCTACTCGGCGATCAGGACCTCATTGCAGTTCGGTCGCTCGCCGAGACCGATGGCTAACGAAAAAGCAACTGTCTTGAAAGTCAAGCATTTTCGACCTCCCGGGTGTGCAAAGTTTCGTTCCATGGCGTGCCTGATTTGACTATGGCATTCAAGATCGTCAGCAGCTTGCGCATGCACGCGATCAAGGCGACCTTCTTTGCTTTTCCTGCTGCCAAAAGACGCTGATAGAACGCACGAATGACGGGGTTGAAGCGGGTGGCAGCCAGTGTGGCCATGTATAGCGCGGTGCGCAACGTGGCACGTCCGCCGCTGATGCAACGCTTACCCTTCAGACGGCCTGAATCGTGGTTGTAGGGTGCCACGCCTGCCAATGCGCCGACCTGACGACGGTTCAACGTTCCCAGCTCCGGCAACTCTCCCAACAATGTCGCTACCGTGGCTGCGCCAATGCCTTTGACATCACCCAAGAGCTTGCTCACGTCAGCATGGTGACGCTTGAGGTGCGCCGCTAGCTCAACCTCGATATGGCGAAGCTGTGCCTCCAAAGACTTGAGGATTGTCTTGATGCTCTTGTATGCACACGGATGGGCGACGCCTAAATGGTTACCCTCCATGGTTCGCATTTGCACCAGTTGCCTGCGCCGACTCACCAACGCGGCCAGCGTCTGCTGCTGCGCATCGGGCAGGGGTTTGACCAGGTGTGCTGCATCTGGCCGGGCGGCCCACACCTGAGCCAGATGCGCCAAACCTTGCGCGTCTATGCGATCAGTCTTCGCCAAACGGCCCATGGCCCGGGCAAAGTCACGCGCCTGCCTGGGGTTGATGATGGCCACGGGCAAGCCCGCCGATTGCAAGGCAGCCGCGCACGCAAACTCGTAGCCACCAGTAGCCTCCAGCACCACCAGGCCCACCTTGAGCGGCTTCAGCATAAGGCACAAAGCATCATGACCAGCGCCGTTATTGCTCAGCATGCTCACTGAACCCATCACACCCACACAAATGTCCAAATTCGCCTTGGACACATCAACACCAACGTAGATCAAATCAGCATCAATCATGGCCCATCCTTGTTTTATGCGACATCAAAGTCCGACAACTGTTCGGGCTCCAGATCAATGAAAACTACTGTGCGTCAATTGCTTTTTCACGGGCTCGTACGCCCCAGGATAATGCGCACTGCACAGCAGGATTCAACTCTCGCCGGAGAACAGGCTATGGATTTGTGGACGATGCGCTTCGCGCAACGGAGTGCTTGCCGTGGACAATTCCGAAGAGTTGTCCACCGCACACCCCTTCGCCCACAAGCTCCACAGCCTCCCACTATTTTTCCTCCAATACCCCGAATCGAAGATACAAGGATAGATTGCGCGTAGCCGCGATCTGATCCGGCTGTTGGACCAGCCCGGAGGTATGCAGGTGTAGGTGACCTTGCCCCTGTTTTCCGGACTCCATAAACTGCCCACTATGCGGATTTCCTGGCTTGCTGCTGGTCCGCGATCCAGCGTTGCTCGAACGTCATGGGACTGACGTAGTCCAACGTCGAGTGCAATCTTCTGTGATTGTAAAAAGTGAGCCAGTCGATCACCTCGTCCATGGCCTCTCTCCTGGTGGCAAACCGCCTGCCGTACAGCCGGCCAACTTTCAGGCGACCCCACAGACTCTCCGTCGGTGCATTGTCCCAGCAGTCGCCCTTGCGGCTCATGGAGGAGCGCATGCCGTAGCCCTTGAGGGCGTCTTGGAAGGCCTCGCTGCAATACTGGCTACCCCGATCAGAATGAAAGATCAGCCCAGGCTCAGGAGAGCGTCTAAACCACGCCATACGCAGCGCATCGGTCACAGCGCTTGCCTGCATGTGGTCCGTCATGCTCCAGCCCACCGCGAGGCGGCTGAACAGGTCGACCACTGCCGTCAGGTACAGCCACCCCTCGTCGGTTGCGATGTACGTGATGTCGCCAGTCCACACCGTGTTCGGCAACGCCGGCGTGAAGTTGCGCTGCAGCAGGTCCGGTGCAATCGGTAGGTTGTGCTTGCTGTCGGTGGTGACGACAAACTTCCTCTTGCCACGCGCTTTGATGCCATGGCGCTGCATGAGCTTTCTCACACGATCCTTGCCCACGCGAATGCCACGAGCCAGCAATTCCTTCCACATCCTTGGCCAGCCGTATTCCTGCTTGACCTCAGCGTGGATAGCCTTGATATGCACCAGCAAAGCATCGTCGCTGAAGCGCTTGTTGGCACCTGGTTTGCTTGGCTTGTCGGTGTCTTTTCGCTTCCAATGTTCGAAGTAGCCACTGGCGCTGACCGCCAGTACCTCGCACATCAGGGTGACCGGCCACTGCGTTTTGTGCTTTGCGATCCAGGCGTACTTCACAGCGATTCCCGCGCGAAGTACGCCGTCGCTTTTTTTAAGATGTCGCGCTCCATCTTCACGCGCGCCAGCTCCGCACGCAGCCTCGCCAACTCCATCTGCTCTGGCGACACAGGCTTGTCACCAGCACCCTTGAGTTGGCCTTTCTCGCCTAGGCGAACCCAGTTGTCCAGCGTCTGCTTGGGCATGCCCAGCACCTTGGCCGTCACCGTCGCCGATTGCCCGCCTTTGACCAGCCGCACTGCTTCGAGCTTGAACTCCAGCGTGTACTTACCACGAACTTGCCCGTCTTTTCTCTTGCTCATTTTCGACTCTCCAATTGATGAATTTGACCATCAGTTATGGAGTCCGTTTTTCAGGGGCAAGATCAAAGCGCGACTCTTGAGAACGCTTTTCGGTACCATACCGGCCCTTATGCGGTTGGAATGCGTATCCTTGAAGCCGCGGCCAAGCCCTGCGCCGCCGTGTCGATGAGGTGGGCAAAGGCATTGCCAGAGTTGCGGCTTGTCAGGGCAAAGCGGCTTGTGCGTCGGCTACCACCATGGCAGCGCGCCGACGCCCAAACACTGAATTCTGCGCGGCCCGTTGACGTGGACCCGGTTGCCATGCACAAC
>JAJAZK010000081.1 GCA_026785765.1 Rhodoferax sp.
CCCAGGAAACACTATGCGCGCTCGTGATCGCGTTGCCCGGCTCGCCACCCTGCTCGTCTATCTTACGGCGCTGCTTGCGGGTACAGCGCAGCTCGCCACTCAGCCACCAGCGAGCGCGCTCGCCGCCGACCCGGCGCCCCCACAGTTTCTGCGCGATCTGCCAGATCTCGCAGGGCTGATCAGCGCCAACGATGGCTGGACGGTCGGCGGCGGCTATCTCTACTGGGCGAACTGCCCGCCCGTCGATTCAGGCGGCGGCTACCTGCGGCGCTGGCCGTTGCGCGGCGGCCTCGCCGTGACGATCGTCAACGGTAAGTTTTGCACAAATACCACCACCTGGGCCGCCGATGAGAGCGGGCTGTACTATGGCGATGGCGCCAGCATTTTGCGCCGCCCAGCCAGCAACCCGTTCACGGTGGAAACCATCGCCGCCAGCACAATGCCCACCAGCCGCATCATTCTCAACAATGGCACGACGATCTGGCGCGACTATATTTTCTGGCTGGCGAACAATACGCTCTACAGCGCGCACAAGCTTTTCCTGCGCCAGCTCGCTGCGCCAGAGCCGCTTGGCGCCAATGCCCACAGCGTGCTGTTTGCGAACGATAACTATTTCTACTGGTTTGCCGATGGCGTGCTCTACCGTGCGCTCAAACCCTGCCTCGGCTTTGGCGGCGGCGCGTGCAGCAAGGAGGTCGTGGCGGGCGAAAATGGCGACAACGTGACGGCCGCGACGCTGACGGAGACATTGTCCAGCTCGTCTACCTACCCGCTCTGGACAAGCGGTACAACCATTCGCGGCAACTGGTGCCGCTTCAACAACACCGGGCGGGTCTGCTCGACCAGCACCAGCTACAGCTCCCCGCAGAACAACACGGTCGGCGGCCTGGCCACAGATGGGCAGTTTCTGTTCTGGATCGAGAATCGTGCCGATCTGTGCGGCGGCGTCTTCGGTTGTAGCTTCGGCGACAGCGGCCAGCTGATGAAGTGGAGCCTGCGCCAGTCGGTCTTTCGCCCCGGCCCCTTCGACACGCCACAGCAGATCGCCTGCAAGCAGTGCTTCGCCAACTACGCGATCAGGGGCATTCCCGGCGGCGTGGCCGTGGCCGATGGCTGGAGCTACTTTGATACGACGAACGGCATCAGCCGCATCCGCGCCGACGCGCCGCCGATCAGCTGGGACTTGGCCTTCAATGGCTGGGAGATCACGCAGGGCATCCAGAGCCTTACCAACGATGTGCCGCTGGTGGCGAACAAGCCGACCTACGTGCGCGCGTATGGCAACACGCTGAGCGGCCCCGGCGCCAACAACGTCGAGGCAATCCTGCTTGGCCGGGATAGCAGCGGCGTATCGCTCGGCTTGCTGCGGTCGCTCAATGGCGTGCAGACCTTCGCCGCCAACAACGGCGTCCCCAAGCGCGATACGACCAATGGCGGCTGGCTGTTCCAGCTGCCCGAGGCGTGGACGAACATAGGTGCGATCAAACTGACGCTTCAGATCGACCCGCGCGGCGTCTGGAGCGACCCGAACCGCGCCAACAACGGCATCGCCAACCAGAGCTTCAGCTTCGCCCGCAAGGCGCCGGTCTGCATTGTGGCGATCCCGGTGCGCTCACACGGCCCCGTGGCCAATTACAACAGCCCGAACTTTTACTTCGCCAGCGATCTGCTCAAGCGGCTGTGGCCGATCTCGGATGTGTGGCTCTACCACCAGGACAACGACATCGCCGAGCTGCAGGCGCGCTTCGGCATCCCGCCCTGGGAGTATGGCCCGTACGAGATCCCCGACGACACCTGGAAGATGATCATCTCGCTGACTGCGCGCGACCTGTTTAGGACTTACGCAGTTGGACCAACCTGCGGTACGATGAGGCCATGAACGAACCGAAGGTGACCGATCTCGACTACATCAACTTCCTGCTCGCCGCGCCGCGCGTGGTGTCATGCACAGAGGGCGCGCGCGTGCAGCCAGTGGGACCGCGCCGGGCGGCCCATGATGCGCTGAATCGGCTGCTCCATCGGCACGAACCAGACACGACGCCGCTGTGGCGGGAAGCTGAACCGCTCGTGGATCGGACGTGCGGGCTCTTGATCATCGATGACACCACCTTGGATAAACCGTACGCCCGGGTAATCGCCCTCGTCCATCGGCATTGGTCGGGCAAACACCACCGGACCGTCGCCGGGATCAACCTGGTGACACTCGTATGGAGTGACGACACGCACGCCGTCCCATGCGATTATCGCCTGTTTGATGCACCGAATGATGGCCTGACCAAGAATGACCATTTTCGCGCCATGCTCCAAACCGCACAGGCACGCGGGTTCACCCCGCGTTATGTCTGTTTTGATGGCTGGTACAGTGGTTTGGCCAATCTCAAACATATCCGAACCCTCGGCATGTCATGGTTCACGCGGTTGAAGGCGAATCGCTTGGTCAACCCCGATGGAATGGGGAATCGCCAATTGGCGGACTGTGCCATCCGCAATGCGGGTACGCGGGTGCATCTCAAAGGCTATGGCTTCATCCTGGTCTTCCGGGTTGACACCCCAGACGGTGACACGGAGTACTGGGCCACGAGTGATCTGCTGATGACGATGGATCTGCGCACGACCACGGCCCGCCAGATTTGGTCGATTGAGACGTATCATCGCGATATCAAGCAGTTTTGCGGGGTGGAGCGCTGCATGGTGCGGAGCGAACGTGCGCAACGCAATCATATCGGGTGGGCACTCCGCACGTATCTGCGCCTGATTTGGCACGAGCTCGATACGGGCTCGTCACGCTTTGCCACCAAGCTCGACATTATTCGGCCTGCCATCCAACAGTTTCTGACGGACCCAAGCGCAGTGCTACGTGGCTTCCCGCAGGCAGGAATGGCCTACAAGCGGGCAACTGCGTAAGTCCTATCGCTATAGCGCACCTAAGGCCGGGCGCGCGTTGAAACGCCTTCCTCGATGCGATCCTCAAGGCCAGCACGGCTATGTGCCAAAACAATACCAGCCTTAAAAATCAGAACATATCAATCACAACCCGGCTCGCGTCTACCAGCGTGATGACGCGGATTTCTGCCTTCTTGCTCATTCCAAGTCCGTAGCTCACTACCCCTTCAAAGTCGCCTGCTCGGACGACCGCCTTGAGTATGGGCAGATTAAACGTCACACGGTCTGGAGCAGTAGCCTGCCCGGTGTCGCTATGCGCTTGGGCTGGGGAACAGCTTAGGTGCAAGATAGCCCTGCCAGTTATGGCAACCGGCAGCCCCGACCCGTCTCCAAGCAACTGCTTCACATACTGAATCTGTATCAGCGGAACAGCACCCGTGAAATCGAAGACGACACGGTCATACGTCGGCGTCGCCTCAGGATGCTGTGC
>JAJAZK010000082.1 GCA_026785765.1 Rhodoferax sp.
CATCATGCCGGCTTTGACATGCTGATTAAAGTCTGCCAGTTGCGCCCAGGTACCCGAGCCCTCTGGCAGCCTACCCTCCGCACCCACCACATCCACCGCACCCGCCACCTCCACCCGCGCACCCGGCAGTGCTGCCTGAGTTCCCGGTGTTGTTGGTACTGTTGTCCCCGAACAGGAAGTTGATACCGGCAAAATCGTCGCTTGCCATCACCGCCTGCGTCCCGAACAGCGCAAACGCCAGTGTCAGCGCGCCAATCGTCGGGGCCGGCAAACCGCCGGACGTGGCTTCGCTTGCCAGACCGTCCTTGAGCTTGGCATGGCGTTGGCGAAGGTCGTCCACTGCCTTCTCGGCCGAGGCCGTCAACTGGCCGGTCGGCACGAGCTTGCGGCAGATCATGAAGAAGTTGACCAACAGCGCGACCCAGAGAAATCCGACAAAGTGACCCGCCGCGACGCCATAAAACAATCGGCTGAAACCAACGACGAGCATGCACGTAAGGAGAAGGGCCGTGATCGCATTGGCACGCGGCATTTCGCCAACACGGATTTGCAGTCTGGCGCTTTCGACGCGGTGCCGCACACTGCCAATGCAACTGGCGACGCGCACGCGCAGCTGATCGACCTGGAGTTTGCCCTGCGGTATGAATTCCAGGCACGTTCGCTCGATTGGATGCAAGCGGCTCGTGTCCACGTTGACCGGAGTGCGTTCGCAGTCGGCTCCTGTGATCTTGTCGGCCTTGCGCTGCGCCTGCAGTTGCAATGCGCCACAGCCGACAAGCGTTGCGAGCGCGGTTCCGATGACACGTTCGCCGCCTCCCACCAGCCACGCCACCTCGTAAGGATCCAGCACCGGGACCTGGGTGACGTGGCTTTTCCGACGGCGGTGTGCCAGAACATGCACCAGGGTAATGGCGACCAGACTCGACAGGTAGAAGATGAGGAAACCAGTACCCTCAGTCTTTTGCAAAGAGGTCGGTTCGCCGATCTGGTTCCAGGCCCACCCCAGAATCGCGGCGAGTATGGCCACGACCACCGCCGAACTCAGGTCCTGGCCCAGCGCATTCGGCACCTTCCACGCAGCATCCTGTGACGCACCGGCCGGCGCTGAGAATCTATTCGTGATGTCCGGCCAAATGGCAGGCGCCGGAAGTTCCCCGTACACACTGCAGTAGGCATCCAGTGTTTTGCTGTACATCGCCTTGTGTTTTTCAAATTCCGCCGGGCCGCCGCCGGACTCGGTGTGGTGCAGGAATTTGCCGAACACCTGCTGGCACAGGAGTTGGTACGAACGGGTCTGGGTGAGGTGCAGATGCCAAGCGAGATCCACATCCTGTGATGGACACACCATGTGACCTGCTACCTGGGTCAGGTACAGGTAGCGTCGGTATTCAGCAGTGACCAGGTAGGCGTAGCCCAATGTCCAGGCGTTGTCGGCGGCGAGTTTGGACTCAAAGGTGACGACGGCCGAAGGATCCGAAAGATTGAAGCCGTGGATCTGCTTGTACAAATCAGTTTCGATGTCTGTTTTCATGGGCGCTCTCCGTTTTGTGTGGCATTGCTGTCTTCGGGCCAGATGCTGAAAGTGTTGCCGGGCCGATCCGAAACGTGAAGATGTGGACTTCCACACCTCGGCGGACAAGGATTCGACTTGACGGCAGCACCAGTACCTTGGATGAAGTCTCGCGTCTGGTCGTGCGACGCGCATCCGTAAGAACACATACGTGTCACACGTAGATTTGCGCAGGATCAGGGTGGCACGGCGGGGCAATAACTCGCACACCCGGAAAGGGCTGGGAGGCTGCCCGACCTCCCGCAAAGCATTGTGGATTCGCTATCGGCAAGTCCGGCTCTTCAGCGTGCCGCGCCCTTGCGGAACTGCGCGAGCATCTTCTTGAGCTTTACCCTCTGCGCAGCCGTCGCATCGCGCCAGGTGCGACGGCACAACTCCATGAAGGCGCCTTCCCTGGGGTCCGGAACGCCGGCTACGCAGCTTTCGGAAGAGCAGGCCCTGGCCGTGATGTGCTGGGCCGAACATCGCATTGGCGAAGGGCAGCGGAACGCGTCTGCGTTTGCGTGGACTGGCCGGACGGCGCACAGCGCGCTGCATGCGGTCGGGGCCTATTTTCGGGCGATCGCGGACCGGCAACGGGCGCTGCGCCAGGAAATATCCTGGACCCGCAAGGGGTGGGACCTGCAATGGAGCGCGCCGGGGATGGACTGGCAATGCAAGGAGCTGACGTCCTCGCTGGAACTGTTCGAAGAGGGCTTCGCGCTGAAGCACTGCGTCACCGCTTACGACCGCGATTGTGCAAACGGGAAGGCGGCAATCTTTCAACTGACGCGCAATGGCCAGCGACGGCTCACGATCGAAGTGAAGATTTCCTCCAGGTTGGTGGTACAAATCCGGGGACAGTTCAACGGACGCGCGCAACCCGAAGATGTCATCGATATCAAGCATTGGTGCCAACAGCTCGGCCTGCAGGTCCATCCGCAGGCCTGGTGAGCGCGGAGTTATTGGCCGGGGGGAATTCATGTCGCCAGCGCGGATCGATAGGCGAGCGCGTCTGTGCAGTCGGCGCGCCTCCGTAGTCTTACGTACGCCCCCACGCGCAATCTCACCGATGACGCCATCCACGCCGGGCCGGAAACTGCCTCCATGTCACCCACCCCATGGAAGCCCCCGATGGAAGTCAACTCCGCAGTCCACCCGCAACGCGCCGTGCCGACCGCAGCAAACAAGGTATGGGCCGTCCGCGCCGCAGCCACAGCGGCCACGGTCACGTTGCTTGCCATCTCTGCGCCCCTCATCTGGGCCGCGGCGTCCGCAGGCCTTGGACTGATCGCCCTCGCGGCGATGGCGGCCGTGGGCGTGGCCCTGTTCCAGGCAGTTCCGTTGGCCCTGCAACGTCTGGAGAACCGGCTGCTGCGTTTGCGCAAAGCCGAGGCACAGGCCAATCCGATCGAACAACTGCAGAACGACTGCCTGCGCCGCGAGGAGCGCCTGCAGTCCTTCCGCCGGGCATTGGTCACCATCGGCGGCCAGATCGAGTCGCTCAGCCAGATGGTGGCCGAACGCCGCCTGGTGGACCCGGCGCAGGTGCTGGAGCGCCAGACCCGCGCCCTGGAGCGCATGGTGCATTTCTACGAAGTCAACCTGGGTCGCCTGCAGGAGGCCCAGGCGGCGCTGCAGGCTTTTCGCAGCCAGGTGACGCAGAAGACGTTTGAGTGGCAGTTTGCGCAGGCCGGGCAGGTGGTGATGGCGGCGCTCAACCCCAGCGAGATGAACGACCTCATGCAGGATTTGTTGACCGACGAGGCGCTGCGTTCGGTGCAACTGCGTTTCAACACCGTGTTTGCCGAACTCGACGTCGAGATGCGATCCATCGACTCGCCAGCGCGCTCGATGGTCGATGGCGACCCACTCGAGCAACTTGAGGCGCTCGACCTGCCGTCCCTCAAAAAATCGTGGAGCCGATCATGAAGTTCTGGAAGCTTTTACGCTGGGCAGCGACCGGCGTCTTCATCGTCCTGCTGCTTGCGGCGTGGCTCATCGCCGATCCTGCCTCCAGCCCTGCGGGCGGGACACCGGCTCCAGGGCGCCTGCCCCCGACTATTTTTCGTTGATACACCAACCTTGGAACCACCATGAAACACACACACCACCTTACCCGCTTGGCCCTCGCTTGCGCCGTGCTGCTTGCCAGCGCTACGGGGCCGACCTATGCCCAGGAGACCAAGACCGAAGGCAATCTGCGCATCGCCGGCGGACCGGGCGGCAAGGTCTACGCCCTGATGGTGAAGGACATGCTGGCCGTCTGTGGCAGCAGCGTCAATTTCAACGGCGTGGCCAGCAGCGGCGGCTTGCAGAACCTGACCATGCTGTCGGCCAACGAGGCGGACCTGGCGATCGTGCAATTCGACACCTGGCAGCAGATGAAAGGCAGCGACGAGAACATCGCCGGATTGCAGTCAGTGATGCCGCTGCACAACAACCTGCTGCATGTGCTCACGTTGTCCGGCGGGTCACGCATCAATGTAAAAACGATCATGGGTGTTCCGGTCAAGGGGACTGGCGAGACGCGCATGCTGCGCAAGTTCTCCGAGCTCAAGGGCATGGGTGTGGCCCTGGTGGGCTCAGCCCAGGTCATGGGCCAGGAACTGGAGAAGCGGCTGGGTTACAACATGAAGCTGGTGGTCGCCGACTCCGATGACGACGCTCTGGCCATGTTGCGCGCCGGGCAGGTGCAGGCGGTGTTCACGCTGGGCGGCTGGCCGCTGCCCGCCATCACGCGCCACAAGGCCAGCAGCGGCCTGATGCTGGCAGACTACGACCTCGCGCCCCAGGCACCCTATATGGCGGTCAAGCGCAACTACAACAACCTTGAATCACTGAACCTCACCTTCCTGGGCGTTCCCAACGTGCTCTTGACGCGTCCGTTCAAGCCGGAGGGTGCCGTCGGTACGCGGGTAGTCACGCTGCAACGTTGCCTACGCCAAAAGCTGGACGAGTTGCAGGAGGGCCAATACCAGCCGGGCTGGAAGGAGATCCAGGACCCGTTGGCCGACACCGGCATCCCCCCTTTTCCCGGTACGTTGGGTGCGCCCAAAGTTGCCAAGGCAAAGCAGGGCGCTGCAAAGCCGTGAGGCACAATGGCCCAGCCCAACAGATCGTCCAGCATGTCCGATACAGCAGTCGGATTGCCCGATGCCTCTCCCCGAACCACTTGGACCAGCCGCGTGCGCTGGGCCATCTCGATTCTGGTGGCGGCACTGCTTGTGCTGCTGGCCGGGCAACGGTCAGAGCGCACCGAGCATGCGTACCAGGTCGACGCGCTCAAGCGCGCGATCGAAGTTCATGCGCTGGGCTTGCGTGGCGAAGCCTCCAAGTATGCCTATCTGCCTTTCACGGCCGCCCAGCACCCTGACATCGTGGCCACCCTGCGCGATCCTGGCAATGCGGTCCTGCGCGAGCGTGGCAACCGCTATCTGGAGGAAGTCAACCGGCGTGCCGGGTCCGATGCGCTGTACGTCCTGGATGCCGTCGGCATGACCGTGGTGGCCAGCAACTGGAACCAGCCGCAGAGTTTCGTGGGCCAGAACTATGCCAAGCGGCCCTACTTCATCGACTCCAGCCAGGGGCGCAGCGGCCAGTTCTATGGCGTGGGCATAACCACGGGTGAGCCCGGCCTTTTCCTGTCCGTGCCCGTGCGTGAGGGTGGCGCCATCGTCGGGGTGGTCGCGGTCAAGGTGAACCTTCGACAAATTATGGCCACCTGGGCCGACGCTCTCGACCCGGTGATGCTGGCGGACGCGAAAGGGATCTTCTTCCTCGGCTCCGTGGCGTCGTGGATGTACCAGCCGTCCCGCCCTCTGAGCCAGCACGACCTGGCCTGGCTAGAGCGCCACAAGGTGTACGGGCCGTTCAATGCGTTTGTACCTGTGCCGTGGGCCGTCGAGCAGGTTCCAGGGCAAGCGGGATATCTGCTCAAGACCCGGATCGATGGAGAGGATCGGCGCCTGCTGGCAGTCGACGAGGCCCTGCCGCAACTGGGTTGGACGCTCACGGTGACGAGCGATTATGGCCGCGTGCTCGCTGCGCGCGACCGCACCTGGATGGTCGGCGGCCTGGCCGCAAGCCTGCTGTTGCTGGGCGCCTTGTATTGGCAGTTGCGCGAGCGACGCTACGCCGAACAGCGCGACGCGCGGCAACAGCTCGAAGTGCGCGTCACCGAACGAACCCAGCAGCTCAGCGATGCCCACGCCTTTCGCAAGGCGATGGAAGAGTCCTTGCTGGTGGGTATGCGGGCGCGCGACCTTGAAGGCCGCATCATCTACGTGAACCCGGCCCTGTGTGCCATGACCGCCTACCGCGCCGATGAACTCATGGGCAAATTGCCGCCGTATGCGTACTGGCATCCGCAAGACACCGAAAAACACAAGCGCGAGAGTGACGCCGCCTTGTCGGGTGCTGCGCCAGCGACCGGCTTCGAGTCGCGCATTCGCCATCGTGACGGCCACGACGTGATCACCATGGTGTACACCGCGCCCCTGATTGATGGCACCGGGCAACACAAGGGATGGATGAGTTCCGTGGTCGACATCTCCGATCGTAAAGAGGCCGAGCTGCGGGAGACGATCAGCCGCGCCGAGGCCGGGCACGCGCAGCGCCTGGCGCTGCTGGGTGAAATGGCCTCCACCATGGCCCACGAACTCAGCCAGCCACTCACGGCCATGAGCAACAACGCCAATGCGGCCGAGGAGTCGGCCAGGCGCGGCAACCAGGGGCTGCTGCTCGACAGCCTGAAGCGGATCAAGGCCCAGGTGCAGCGCACGGCCGACATCGTTCGTGGGATCAAGGACATGGCACGGCTGCGCACACCTGGCATGCAGGCGTGCGCGATGAACGAGGTGGTGGTCAACGTGCTGGCCCTGCTCAAGCCGGAGATCCGTATGTACCGGGCGCGCGTGACGACGCGGTTGCAGGAAGATCTGCCGCTGGTGACGGGCGACACGGTGTTGCTGGGCCAGGTGCTGCTCAACCTGATCGTCAACAGCCTGCAGGCATTTGCGGCGGATTCGACCACGCCGCGCGAGATCACGATCCATACGACAAGCGATGGTTCATCGGTGCGGGTCATAGTGGAAGACAACGGGCCGGGCGTGGCGCCTGCGGTGGAGGCGCACATGTTCGAGGCATTCTTCACCACCAAGGCCGATGGCCTCGGACTCGGCCTGAAGAACTGCCGGACCATCGTCGAGAGCCACCAGGGGCGGCTCACCTTCGAGCACCGCGCCGGCTGTGGCGCAGTCTTTATCCTTCAACTGAAAGCCAACGCATGAAACCGATGGACCTCATCGTCTACGTCGTGGACGACGACGAAGATTGCCGAAGCTCGCTGTCGCACCTGCTGGCCTCCCGTGGATACCAGGTGCAGGCCTTCGAATCCGGGGAGGTCTTCCTCCGATTAGCCAATACCGGGCGTTGTGGAGTGGCGATCCTCGACCGCAATATGGGTGCAGTCAGTGGTGTCGATGTGTTCGAAGAGTTGCAAAAGCGCGCCAGTCCCCTGGTCGCACTCTTTCTTTCCGGGCATGGCGACATACCGGTGGCCGTCGATGTGACGAAGCGAGGTGCGTTTGGATGGCTGGAGAAGCCGTACCAGGATGCCGCGTTGATGGCTGCATTGACCAACGCACTGGTCGATGCCGCGACCATCGGTGCCCGGCACCACGCCAAGCGTGAGGCCGTCGCGCGCTGGGTGACCCTGACGCCGAGGGAGAAGGAAGTGGCCCCTCTGCTGCGCCAGGGGCTTTCCACCAAAGCAATAGCGAAGGCAATCGATGTCGGCGGGCGGACCGTAGACACCCACCGCGCCAACATCTTCGACAAGCTCGGGGTTGCCAATGCTGCAGAGCTGGAGCGGTACATGCGCGACAACGGTCTTTGAGAGGCCTTGACCGGAATCACGGGTCGCGCGGCCAGAGTGATTCATCATGACGCCGCAATCGCGGTTTTGCGGCGCGAAATGCTCTCATCCATTTGTGCCAGTACCTGAGCGCAGAGGTCGAGGGAATCTATTCAACGTTGCCCTTCTGGAAGCATAGCTCAGGCACTAACTGTGCCTTTGATTTCGACCGCGTTTTCGGCTTGTTAACGTGCTGTTCAGTTACCCTGCGGCGCGGCACTGTTCCACATTCAGGGCTTGAACTTCGACGGTCACTCGGTCCTACCCTCCATCTTTGGAGCAGGATCATCGACACGAAACTCCACGCGGAAGTTCGACCGACCCGCGTGGATCTTCCTGCGCACGTTCGAAGCTGAAGAGATCACGCCGATCTGCTCCAGGGCGTCCAGCCAGGCGCTGGTGGAAAGCAGGTGGGCATTGCCTTCCCGGCTGGCATGGCTGCCAAACCATTCATCCTCGATCAGCACGAGCGTGGCAAGCCCTGGTGCGCGATATCGCATATCGATCATGGCGCTGGAAATGGAAAGTTCGCCCAGGTTCTTCATTCGCCTGATGGTCGCTTTGCCGTCGGCCGATTGCATCGAGTTCCTTGCCATGACTCCCACCGAAGTCTCCATCACCTCAACGCGCTTGACGTTTGCCTCCAGGAAGGCCTTGATGCGGTGTGTGTCAGGAAGATCGTCACGCCGGGTCACTTCATAAATCACGTGGTCGGTGATGATCAGCCGTACATCATCTGCCACCCTCAGCAGGAGATCCAGTTCGTCGGCGATTGCAAGCGAGATAAGCGGACCGGCGTCCGAAATGAATATCTGGATCGGCTTGGCAGGCATCATTTGCCCAACCCGGCAGACGAACTGGTTCGCTTGCCATCTTCGGACAAAGCGCCGGCCGCCTTCAAAGCGTCAATCAGGCCGGCCACCATTTCGGCACGAGTCGCGGCCGGGACGGTGGGCATCGGGAGCCCGGCAGCACCCAGCAGGGAAAGTAATTCCCGGCAGTGGTCGAGCCCAAGGGCGTCCATCACGACGCCTCGAGGAATTTCCCCAAGCGCATATCCGACAAGCGTCTCATACGTGACTTGCGCTCCTGGGCGCTGCATCGGGGCACCAAAGGCGACTTGCTGCTCCAGACCCTCGCGCACGAGCTGTGCCACCGACGTGTCGCGTCGGGTCGCGACGACCTTGGCCCGTTTTAGAAGCTCATCATCAAGTTGGTAAGTGACGTTCATGCAGTCATCACAGTCTTCCACGAAAGTTTGTGGAAAGGAAATGAAATGCAGCTGGAGCCCGAGTTACTTGCCGCCGGGGGAGTCGGCACGCATGCGAAAGGACGAGGCGCGGCAAAACCCCATCGAGCATTTGCAGAACGAGTGCCTGCGCCGGGAAGAGCGCCTGCAGTCGTTTCGCCGCGCACTGGACCGTATCGGTGGCCAGATCGAATCCATGGGTCAAATGATCGACGAGTGCCGGCCACCCACGATCGGCAACTACGGGGCCGGCGCGCTGAAGCCACTGGCGGCGCTGATGGGCTCATGCGTAGTTCTACAACAGTGGCGTGCGTGTTCACACGGATGACTACAGCGTCCCCAGGCTCGAGACTGCATTCAGAACACTGCAACAAGGAAAAACCATGGAACTCTTTTTCGTCGCCGCTGCGCTGTCAGTCGTTTTGCTTATCCTGGTCCTGATCGCGTTCAACATTTGGACCGTGCGCACCAGCGAAGGCAGCGTGAGCGTCATCACCGCCTTCGGCCGCTACCGCCGCCTGGCCGCTCCCGGCATGGAAATGCGTATGCCGTGGGAGCGGGCACACGCCATCAGCCTGCAAAACCGCGCCATCGGTCTGGAGTTCGAAGCCATCACGGTCGACCAGGCCAACGTCTACTTCAAGTGCATGCTGCTGTACTGCATCGCCGACAGCAGCGAGGCGGCGGTCAAGCGCGCGGCTTTTGCATTTGCCAGTCAGGAGGAGTTCGCGTTGTCTTTGCGCCGACTGCTGGAGGACGAGACACGCACCTACGTCGCCAGCCAGCGCCAGGCCGAAATGATCGGCATCTCGCAGGACGTCGTGCACCGCATCAAGGCCAACGTGGGCGCGCGCATCGAGGGCTGGGGCTACCGCATTGAAGACCTGCGCTACAACAACATCCACTTCGACGAGGTCGTGACCAAGTCCATGGCGCGCGTGGTGGCAGCCATCAACGGGCGTGACGCGGCCGACAACGAAGGGCAGGCCCTGCTGATCCGCAAAACCAAGGAGGCGGAGGCGGACGGTGCCTTCATCAAGATCAAGTCCGAGGCAGAAAAACTCGCCTGGAAGTTGCGCGGACAAGGTCTGGCCGACTTCCGGCGTGAAGTGGCGGCAGGCATCCACGACGCCGTCGCCGAACTGCAGCAACACCCCGAGCCGGCCCAAGGACATCCTGACCGAGATGTCCGCGTTCTACCGGGTCAACCCGGCCCCGTCCGGTGCCCCTGTTGACGAAGACCGGAAAACGGCCCATTTGTAGAGGTTGTACCGACCCAAAATTGACCTTGGTGTTTCAACGGCTCTGCCTGTTTTTTGGGCAGAAGCAAAGAAGGTGGTCACTATGAAGATGTTGGGCAACGTCAAACGGCTTTATTCAAGCGGCAAGCTGTCGCTGCACGAGATAGCCAATACCACGGGGCTGTACCGCCACCCGACACGCGAGTTGCTACCGGCCTCGGCGGTGACTTGAAACAGTGAGCCGGAACGACCGTGTTGGAAGATCTATTTTCGGGAAGGCTTGAAAAGTTGAAGTTACAAGACATTTCTCTTGCAGAAACGCAGTGATTCCAACGAGTCGCTATTTCCGGGTGTCCATCCCAGTCACCGAGAGCCCATGGACAGGCAGGCGCAGGCCAACTTCAGGCTAGACAGTAAACAGTCCTGTCACACAGATATTCGACCATGTTCATGTCCGTCAGGTGCGGGGGCAGGAATGCGATCTGGCTGTTCCCGCGCAGGCCGTCCAGGTATTCGTGCACAAATCGGCCGCGCTGCGACTCCCAGCCATAACAGATAAACAGACACCCCTCGCTTGGGGTGTCTGTTTGGCCTTGGTCCGACCATTGGCGGAGCGACCCTCTGGTATCAGAACCGCCCCGCCGAGCGGCGCCGTTTGAGCATCGGATCAGAGTCAACGGCTTGCAAGTACGACGGTGCAATGGTCTCCAGCGCACTGGCGCTGATGCCGAGCGCCAGCAGCCCCGCAACCTTGCCGGTGGCGACGTTGTCCACCCGCATCGAATCCAGGTTGTCGCGACTCATCAGGGTCTTGCCCGGAGCAAACTCCATCAGCAGCGCCTGCAAACGCGCCAGGGCTGCTGGCAGCGGCAGGATTGGGCGCGGGTGGCCGGCGTAACGACCGGCCAGGCGCACCAGATCAGCCAGTGTGAACACGTCCGGACCGCAGGCCTCGAAAACACGACCTGCGCCGACGGTCAGCGTGCCGCGCACCAGGCGCTGCAGCAATTCGACCATGGCCTGCGCCACGTCCTCCACCCAGACGGGCTGAAAGCGTGTTTTGGCGCCCGCCAGCGGCATTACCGGAAACACCGCCTGCAGTTTGGCGAACAGGTTCAGGAACTGGTCACCGGCGCCAAACACTACGCTGGGCCGCAGCAGCGCGACGTCCAGGCCGCTGGCGGTCAGAACCGCTTCGCCCTGCGCCTTGCTGCGCTGGTACATCGATGGAGCATCCGGCGCTGCGCCGAGCGCGCTGACATGCAGCACCCGGCGTACGCCGCTGGTCTGGCAGGCACGCACCAGTTTCTCCACCAGTGCCACATGTACACGGTGAAACGCCGCCTCGCTGCCGTGCAGGATTGCCACCAGATTGACTACCGCGTCGTGACCGGCGACCAGCCGGTTCAACGTTGCCTCGTCGTGTGCGTCGCCGACGATCACATCCACCCAGGGCAGAGTCTGAACCGCCTTGGCGCTGTCGCTGCGCCTGGTCAGGACGGTGAGCCGGCATTCGAGCTCGGACGCCTTCTCGCAAAAATGCCGGCCAATGAAGCCGGTGCCACCGAGAACCAGAAACCGTTGCATGCCGTGTCGTTTCTCCCGTGTCAGGGAAGTTCCTTGTTTTCCGCCTCGGCGGCGCCCAGGCGCGGGCCTACCGACCCCAGACGGGCCCGCAGCGACTGTGGTTGGCCGCTCAGGATGGCAGCATAGTTGGTGGTGTTGCTGAGCACTTTCTTGACATAGTCACGGGTCTCGGCAAAGGGCACGTTCTCGGCCCAGATCGCAGCCTCCAGAATCGGGCCGTTGCGCCAGTTGCGTGGTCGCCCCGGCCCGGCGTTGTAGGCTGCAGCGGCCATCGGCAAGGAGCCGGCAAAGTCGTCCAGCACCAGCTTGAGGTAACCGGTGCCGATGGCGATATTGGTGTCGCGTTCGGTGATCTGGTTTGGTGTGAAATTGACCAGACCAATTTTTTTTGCCGTCCACTTGGCGGTGGCCGGCATCACCTGCATCAGGCCGGACGCGCCGACATGCGAGCGTGCGTCCATGATGAAGCGGCTTTCCTGGCGGATCAATCCGTATACGTAGGCCGGGTCGAGGCCGATCTGCGCCGTGCGTTTCACCACGGCGTCGCGATGCGGCATCGGGAAACGCTGCTCGAAGTCAATCACGGCGCGGGTGCGTTCGCTGGTGTTGATGCAGCGGTCCCAGACCTCGCGCTGGCAGGCCAGGTCGGCGGCGGCGAGCAGCTCGCGGTCGCCCATGCCGCCGCGTTCATGCAAGTTGGTGCTGTAGTTCCACTCGCGCACGCCGTCGGCGCGCAAACCGATCGCGATCGCATACAGGGCGCGCTGCAGACCCGGGTTGTTGCGGGCCGCGTCGCGTTCTTCCGCGCCAAGTGGGGCCGGGCGCTCGGGTACCGTGATCTTGCGCCCCAGGTCTTCCAGCGCCAGTTGTTCGTAAAAGCCGCGCACGCTGGCAATGGTCTCGAGCAGCCGCGCGGCTTCCTGCCGGTCGGCTTCGTTGCGACCAGGGGCGAGCAGGGCGCGCGCACGCCAGTAGGTCCAGGCCGGGTCCCTGCGCTGCTGCTCACCCATGGCCGTGGTGGCTTCCAGCACCTGTGGCCACATGCCAGCACGCAGGGCCGCGCGAACCTTCCACACAAGGTGGTCCTCGTGCATGAATTTGTCCTGGCCGTTCATGTACCAGGCCATGGAGGCGTCGGACAGGCGCTGCGCCGCGCGTTTGCCGATGACGCCCCAGACCCAGCTGCGCTCCTCCTGTGTGAGCTGGGTTTTCCAGCGCAGTTTTTCAAGCTGCAGCGCCGCCTGGGCCGGGTCGTCCTGTGCCAGCCGGATCATCGCCAGCGTGACCAGCTCCTTGGTGCGCGGCAACAACGCCGTGAGTTTTTCGTCCAGATAGTGCGCCGGGTTGGTGTAGATGGTGCTGGCCTTGGCGGCCCAGTCGGGGTTGAGCAGGGCAAGCGCCTGCGTCACCACACGCAAACGGTCGTTCTCCATGCCCAGGCGCGCGCGCAGCCAGGCGCTGTGGGGCTTGAGTTTGCCGGCTTTGAGTTGTTGTTCGGCGGCGGCGGCGCAGCCCTCCTCGGCATCCTTCTGCGCCAGCCAGGACTCTTCCACACGGCCGGCGACGTCGGCGCCCGCACTGTTGAACTCGCTCATCATCGCGTAACAACGCACCGCTCGGTCGTCGTTCATGCGAAACAACGGGTACTGGGTGTTGAAGCCAGCCCAGTCGCGCCGCGCGCCGAGCTGCAACAGCCAGTCATTGCGCAGCCGGTCTTCCTGGTAAGTGCCGGCGTAATGTTTCAGGAATGTCTGGATCTCGGCCTGGCTTGCCTCGTCAAGGCGCGAACGCAGGTCCCAGTAAGCGGCCCAGGGTTCGAGCGGGTGCGCGCGCAATTGCGGCAGCAGACCGGCCATGCGCTTGCGGTCGCCCTTCTTGAACGACTCGGCCATGTCCAGCACCAGTTCGTCGGCCCGGGCGCTCTCTTTGGTCTGGGCCAACGCCGTGGGAGCACCTGCGCCCAGCAGCGCGCTGGACAAAAGGATCGATGTCAAAATGGTCGCGAACTGCATGGGGGGATTATGGACAACTCCGATGACCCGAAAGCCTTTGAAAAGAAAGCCCTTCGCAAGGTTCTGGTCGAACAACGCCTGGCCATGCCGGATCGCCTACAGCGGGCGCAAATATTGCAAGACGTGGTGCGCATCTGGCTGGTGGGTCGCCCGGATACCGTGATTGGCGCCTACTGGCCGATCAAGGGCGAGTTCGATCCGCTGCCGGCGCTGCATCGTTGGAAGGAGGATGGTGAGCTGATCGACCAGCCGCAACTGCGCCGCATCGGTCTGCCGAAGGTGGACAAGGTGCACAAGACGCTGGTCTTTCATGCCTGGTACCCGGGCTGCCTCATGGAAGAGGACGCCTTTGGAATCCCCAAACCCAAGGACACCGAAGTGATTGTTCCCACCCTGCTGTTTATTCCCTGTGTGGGTTACGGCCCCGGTGGGTACCGCCTGGGTTATGGCGGCGGCTTTTACGACCGCACCCTGGCCACGCTGCAGCCGCTGCCGTTCACCGTCGGCCTGGGTTTTACCAATGGCTTCCTGCCCGATTTCGAGCCGCAGCCGCACGACATGGCGCTGGATGCGATATTGAACGAAAACGGGGCCGTCTGGCCGGTGTGAGGTGTTTCCCCCGGCGCCTACAGCTCGTCGTCAAATCTTGCTGCGCTGGACTTTTGCTGGCCTGACCCGGGTAGCCACTGAGGGCGTGTTGCCAGCCTCCTCGCCGGTCGCGATGCGCGTCAGCCTGGCCTGAACCTGCAGCCATTCGCTGAAGGCCTTGATCTCGGGCCGTTCGGCGGCGCGCGGGCCGACGATTAGCCAATACACCAGCGGTGAGTCGATACGCATCCCGGGCAGCACTTCCACCAGGTCGCCGCTGGCCAGGCTGTCGGCCACCAGTGGCAGCCGCGCCAGCGCAATGCCCTGGCCGGTCAGGGCCGCCTGCGCGATCTGGTGCGCGTAGTTGAAATGCAGCCAGCGCTTGGGTTCGATCTGCTGCAACTGGTGCGCATCGAGCCAGCGCCGCCAGGCCAGAAATTCCAGGCTCCGGTTGCGGTGTCCGTCACTGGCTTCGATCAGCGCGAAGTGGGCCAGGTCGGCGCCACGGCGCAGGGCATGGCCGCTGTTGAGCAGCCAGGGGCTTGCCACCGGTGTGAGCTGCTCGCCAAACAACTGGATCGCATTGGCCGGCACGCCCGCCGGTGGCGCATACCGCAAGGCGATGTCGATGTCGGCCGTCTCCAGGTCAACCCGCACGTCGCTCGCGTCGATCCGCAGGTCGATGTCCGGATGTACGTTCTGGAATTCCTCCAGGCGCGGAATCAGCCACATGGACGCGAAGGATGCCCAGGTGGTGATGGACACGCTGCGGCGTCCGGCGCTGCGCCGGATCGTCCGCACCGCGCCATCAACCCGCTCAAGTGACGGCACGACGGCGCGCAGCAAGGCCCCGCCGGCACTGGTAAGTTCCACCGCCCGCGTATGGCGCAGAAACAGCGGCACGCCCACTTCGTCCTCCATGGCCTGGATCTGGCGGCTGACCGCGCTCTGGGTGAGGAACAGTTCCTCGGCCGCAGCGCGGAAATTGAGGTGTCGCGCCACCGCTTCGAAGGCGCGCAGGTGGCCTGCGGCTATGGGCCGGGTGCGCAGATGGTTCTCGGAGTGCTGCATGGTCCTTGCGCTCACGCGGTTGCTGCGATTGATGCGAATAGCGAATGAATAGTATGGCCCGTTTTCATTGGACCAGATGGTAGTTCAAGAGGAAGATTCACTTCCATTCTGCTACCAGGGAGTTCACCATGCCCTCACTAAACCGTCGTAAACCGCACCAATCCCGGTACCCGTCCGACACACCAGGCGGCTGGATGCTGCAGCCCATGGGCGCCGTTACGCTGCACTCGCATGGCGGCGGTGTGCTGAGTGTGAAGGAGGGCTGCGTATGGGCCACGCTGGACGGGCCGCACCAAGGGCGCGCCAATGACTGGGGCGATCGCGTGCTGCACGGCGGCGAGCGGCTGCAGTTGCTGCCGGGCGAACATGTGGTGCTGGAAGTTTTCGGGGTCGCGGCGAACGAGGCGGCGTACCTCTGCTGGGAGCCCGTCGAAGCCTGGCAGCCACCACAGGCTGGCGTACTTGCGCAAGCTTTCGCGTGGTTGAGCCATGGGTCAACATGGCTGCTGCCCGGGCGAGGCCGTGTTCTTGCAGGGCTGGAGGCCAATCAGCCCTGACTCGGGCGGGCAGTTTTGCGCACCGGCTTCGGCGCTGAGCGGGGTTTCCTGGGCACGGCATGAGCGCGGGCGGCCACAGCGGAATGCAGCGCAAGGCGCGCCCATGGCGCCATTGCGTGCGTTACGTCCATGGCATCTTCCGGCGCGCTGTAGTAGTTCATGCTTTGCAACAGCGTCGCGTCGCCGCGGCGCATCGGGTAGGTGAAGCGCCTGCATCCGGCGGCTTCGAATTGCCGCAGCGTCTCGTTGTCAGCCTTCAGCCACAAGGTGTCGCCATCGCCCAGATCGGCCACGATGGCCACGTTCAGCCCGTCCACACTCAGTCCCCAGCCTCCGAACATGCGCCGCGCCTGTATTTGGCCCAGACCCGACAAAAGTTCGCAGCAAAAGTCGGCGAATTCGCGCGGTACCGTCATGCGGGCAGTTTAGTACCGTTGCCCGTCGCGAGGGCTTTCGCCGTCGGCCTGTTGGAGGCGGGCGCGGCTGCGCCATAGGGGGTTTGCGCCAGGTGTGTGTTGCATGCGGATGGAATACGAATAGAATTGTGCCAGCCGTCTGCAACCACTGCTTTGCGCCCCGGACACGGCCGGGCATGTCGGCAAAGTGTGAACCAGCCTGCGACCCATGATCTTCCAAGCCGACAACCTGGCCAACAAGCGCGCGGTCTGGTCTGCCATGAAGGCCGTCGCCGAGTCGTCGCCGGTAGAGCTTGGCAGCAACCTGTCAGCGATCTATCACCCCGACGCCGAATTTCGCGGCTCGCATCCCTGGAACGAAATGCGCGGTCTGCACGCTATCGAGCAGCAGGTCTGGGCACCGCTGCTGCAGTCCTTTCCCGACCTGGAGCGGCGCGACAGCATGGTGATTGGTGGCAGTTATGAGGGGCGCGACTATGTGGGCATGGTTGGCCATCTGGTGGGCGTCTTTCGACGCGACTGGAACGGCATACCAGCCACCGAGCAGGTGATGTACCTGCGGTACGGCGAGTTCCACCAGATGCTGACGGGAAAGATCGTGCAGAGCACCGTGCTGCTCGATGTGCTGGACTTCATCCGCCAGGCGGGCTTCTGGCCGATTGCGCCCAGCCTGGGCCAGGAAGGCATGTGGCCTGGTCCGATTTCCGCGGATGGCCTGTTGTTCACACCGCAGGACGCCGCAGAGTCTGCCGCCAGCCTGAAACTCACGATGGATATGCAGGCTTCGCTCGGGGCTCATAACGATCCCCTTTTGCAGGGACGCGAGGCATTGCTCGACATGCCGCAGAAACAGTTCTGGCATCCGAAAATGATGTGGTACGGCCCTAGCGGCATTGGAACCACGCGCTCGCTGCAAGGGTTTGTCGACTACCACCAATTGCCGTTTCGCAAGGTGTTCCCCAACGATCCGAACCGTCCGCACCCGCCCGGTCGTGGCAAACATGGCGGTAGCCACTATGTGCGGATTGGTGACGGCAATTATTCGGCCACCGGCGGTTGGCCCAGCCGCCACCTCGACCATGTCGGCGGCGGCTGGCTCGGCCTGGGCGCCACCGGCCGCGCCGTCACCATGCGCGTGATGGACTTCTATCTTGCCGACCAGGGACTGATCCGCGAGAACTGGGTGCCAATCGACATCCTCAACGTGTTGTTGCAGCTCGACGTAGACGTGCTGGAGCGGGTGCGCGAGCAGTTCGGCCGGCGGCGCTGACGCCCGGGGCGGTGCCGATTTCAGGGTAAATACCTAGTTACATTTTCCGTGCCGGCATAACAATGCATACGTATGCAGTCTCGGGCGGGACGTATTTTTGCAACCAACCCGGTAGTGAAAACCATGATTCGATACCTCAAGCGCGGCAAGGATGCCCAAGGACGTGCCGACGACGATGTGCAGGTGCGCGCCACGGTCGAGGCCATCCTGAAAGACATCGAGCAACGCGGTGACGCTGCGGTGCGGGCCTGGAGCCGCAAGTTCGATAACTGGGACCCGGCCAGTTTCACCCTGTCGCAGGCCGACATCGAGGCGGCGGTGAAGAAGCTTTCGGCGCGCGAGGTCGAAGACATCCGTTTCGCGCAAAAGCAGATCCGCAATTTCGCCCAGATTCAGCGTGACAGCATGCGCGATGTGGAGGTCGAGACCATGCCCGGTGTGGTGCTGGGACATCGGCACATACCGGTGAATGCCGCCGGCTGTTATGTGCCCGGCGGCAAATACCCACTCATCGCCTCGGCGCACATGAGTGTGCTTACCGCCAAGGTGGCGGGTGTCAAACGCGTGGTTTCTACCGCGCCGCCGTTTGAGGGCGCACCGCATCCTGCCATCGTGGCGGCGATGCATTTTGCCGGTGCCGACCAGATTCTGTGTTTGGGGGGCGTGCAGGCGGTCGCTGCCATGGCCATCGGCACTGAGTCGGTGGCGGCAGTAGACATGCTGGTCGGCCCGGGCAATATGTACGTCGCGGAGGCCAAGCGCCAGTTGTACGGCCGTGTCGGTATCGATCTGTTTGCCGGACCGACCGAGACGCTGGTGATTGCCGACGAGTCCGTGGACGGCGAGATGTGCGCCGTCGATCTGCTGGGCCAGGCGGAACATGGCCCGACCTCGCCAGCGGTGTTGTTGACCAACTCCGAAAAACTGGCGCATGACACGATGGCCGAGGTCGAGCGCCAACTCAAGATTCTGCCGACCGCGGGTATCGCCGCAAAGGCCTGGGAGGTGTATGGCGAGGTCATCGTCTGCGACAGCTACGAAGAGATGCTGGCGAAGGCCGACGAGATCGCCTCCGAACATGTGCAGGTGATGACGCGCGACCCGGACTACTTCCTGAGCGGCATGACCAACTACGGCGCTCTGTTCCTGGGACCACGCACCAATGTGAGTTTTGGCGACAAAGTGATCGGCACCAACCACACGCTGCCGACCAACAAGAATGCGCGCTACACCGGTGGTTTGTGGGTGGGCAAGTTCCTCAAGACCTGCACCTACCAGAGGGTGCTGACCAACGAGGCCAGTGCGATGGTGGGCGAGTACTGTTCCCGCCTGTGCCACATGGAAAACTTCGCTGGCCACGGCGAGCAGGCCAACCTGCGCGTGCGCCGATACGGCACGCGCACTGAAGTACCCTGGTACAAGCCGGTGCCAGCGCTGGGCTGATCGCCCCTTCGCCAAGCTTTGATTCGCAGATAACCTACTGAAACAGGAGATTCCCGTGCAAGGTTCCAGGCCAGAACAAGCGACGTTGACGCGTGACAACGATCGGTCCAGGACCGCCGAGACGCAGCGCGTTGTCGAGTCCATGGTCGATGGCCTCAACGACCACGACATCGAGGGCATGGGCCGCTTCTTTGCGCCGCAGTTCCGTTGGCTGGGCAACGCCGGCTGTGGCACCAAGAGAGGCCTGCGCGAGTTCCAGGACAATTGGCAAAAGCCGTTTCAGGCAGCGTTCTCCGACAAGGTCTGTGTGGACGAAGCGCGGCTGGCGCAAGGCGAGTGGATGGCCGCATTCGGCCGCCAGGAAGCCACGCATTCCGGCGAATTCATGGGCATTGGAGCCACCGGCAAGCGGGTCGAGATTCGCTACATGGATTTCTGGAAAGTAGTCGACGGCAAGATCGTCGACAACTGGGTATCGGTGGACTTTGCCCATGTGATGCAGCAGTTGGGAGTGGACCCCTTCCAGGGCCACGGCTGGGAAGCCTTTGACCGTGGCGAGCGCAAGTCTCCTGCACTGCAACCCGCGGACGCATGAGCATGCAGTTGCCGGTCACACCTTCGTTCCGGCTCGACGGCCGTTGCGCGCTGGTAACCGGCGGCAGCAAGGGCATCGGTCTGGCGGCGGCGGCTGCGCTGCAGCAGGCGGGGGCACATGTGACCATCGTGGCGCGTTCGGCGACGGAGTTGGACGGCGCCGTGCAGGCCTTGCGTGCCATGTGCGCAAGTGAGGGCCAGCGCATCCAGGGCGAGCGCCTCGACGTCACCGACGCGCGCGCCGTCGCCGCCATGGTCATGCGGCAGGCGGAGCAGCAACCGTTCGACATTCTGGTCAACAACGCCGGTATGAACCGACTGAGCGCGCTCGCCGAGATGGAAGACGCAAACCTTGACGCGATGCTCGATCTGAATGTCAAGGCGGCTTTTTATGTGGCGCGTGAATTTGTCAAGGCCCTGCTGACCGCCGGACGGGGCGGCAGCATCATCAACATGTCGTCCCAGATGGGGCATGTGGGTGGGCCACACCGTACCCTGTACTGCGCGAGCAAACATGCTATCGAAGGTTTGACGAAGGCACTGGCGTGGGAAGTGGGGCGCCAGGGCATCCGCGTCAACTCCCTGTGCCCGACCTACATCGAGACCGACCTCACCGCGACGATGCTGCAGAACCAGGAGTTCCGCTCCTTTGCCGAAAATGGAACTGCATTGGGCCGCATCGGCCGCACCGAAGAGATCATGGGCGCCGTCGTATTCCTGGCCAGCGATGCATCCAGCCTGACGACCGGCAGCGCACTGATGGTGGATGGCGGCTGGACCGCGCACTAGATACGATGGCTGCCGTCACCTCCCTCGATGTCGCACGCCTGGCCCAGGTCTCGCAGTCGGCCGTGAGCCGCGCCTTTACTCCCGGCGCCAGTGTGTCGGATGTGACCCGTGCCAAGGTGGAGGAGGCGGCACGCAAACTCGGTTACCGGCCCAACGCGATTGCGCGCAGCCTGATCACGCGGCGCAGCCGCATGATCGGCGTGGTGATGTCGTACCTGGACAACCAGTTCTACCCGGTGGTGCTGGAAAAAATTTCGCAGCGCCTGCAACGCGACGGCTACCACGTGCTGCTGTTCATCGCCGACTCGCGCGAGGCCGACGCGGTGCTGGCCGAAATTTTGCAATATCAGGTGGACGGACTGGTGCTGGCGTCTACCTCGATGTCCAGCGCGCTGGCGTTGCGTTGTGTCGACGCCGGGATTCCAGTGGTGCTGTTCAACCGCACCATCCGCAACAGCCACAACACCAGCTCGGTGACCTGCGACAACTATGCCGGTGGCCGACTGGCCGCACAACACCTGGTGGATACCGGGCACCAGCGCATCGCCTACATCGCGGGTATGGAGGACAGCTCGACCAATCTGGACCGGGAGCGTGGCTTTCGTGACGGGCTGACCGAGCGCGGTCGGCGCTGCTTTGCCCGAGCGGTGGGCAATTACGACTTCGAACTCGCCAAGACCGCAGCGCGCGAACTCTTCGCGGGTGGCGACGTGTCGCAACGGCCGGATGCGGTGCTGGTGGCCAACGACCATATGGCGATTGCCGTGATGGATACCCTGCGCATCGAGCTCGGCCTGCAGATTCCGCAGGATGTCAGTGTGGTGGGTTTCGACAACGTGCGCCAGGCCGCCTGGGGCTCGTACCAGCTGACCTCGGTGGAGCAGGACGCCGACGCCATGATCGAGGCCACCGCGCGCTTGTTGCTGGACCAGATGGACGGTGCAGTGCAGAGCCGAGCCATCGTGTTGCCCGTGTGCTTGGTGTTGCGCAACTCCTGCCGCAGGGGGCCACAGCCATGAGCGCCGCCCGGCCGCCCGAAGGCGCTCAGCACCGCAGCCCGCAGGGCGAAGGTACCCCGTGACCCTCGCACCCACCAACGTCGCAGCAATCGCCGGCCTCCATCAGGCGGCCGGCATGCAGGGTTTTGCCTCCGAGTTCCGCGACCTCGACCACTACATCCGCGTGATTACCGACCGCATCTGGGAAGGGCGGCGCCTCGACGATATCCGCCTGTATTACAGCGATCCCTGCACGGTGGAGACACCGTTGGGTGTGAGCACCGCGCTCGAAGACGTGGTGACCGGTACGCGTGCCACGCTGGCGATGTTTCCAGACCGGCGCCTTCTCGGCGAGGACGTGATCCAGTCGGGCGATGCGGTGGGTGGTTTCCTGAGTTCACACCGCATCATTTCTCCGATGACCCACTTGGGCGACGGCGGCTTCGGCAAGGCCACCGGGCGCAAGGTACATGCGCGCACGATTGCCGATTGCGTCTGCCGTGGCAACCGCATCGTCCATGAGTGGCTGGTGCGCGACCATGCCGCGATTGCCCTGCAGATTGGCAGCACGCCGCAAGCCCTGGCGCAGCGCTGGCTGAATGAGCGCGGCGGCTGGAACAAGCTGGCGGCAGCGCCGGCGCAGGCGGGATATACGTCGCACAACAGCAGCGCTCCGATGGCGCTGCGTTATGCATCGGCGCTGCAGGACTTCGCGCAGGGGAAGGGCGGTGCCACCGGCATTTACGACGAAGCGGCGCAACAGATCGGGCCGGGCGAGCGCACGCATTACGGACAGGTGGAGATCGATGGTTTCTGGCGCAGCGTGTTTGGCGCACTGAAAGTCGACAACTTCACGACCG
>JAJAZK010000083.1 GCA_026785765.1 Rhodoferax sp.
GCCGTGTCACCGGTCAGCTTCTCGGTGCGCAGCGCCCACATCAGGTCTGCCACGCCGATTTTCCGGGCCCGTTGGGCGCGTTGGCGCAACTCGGCCTCGATCCATTGCACACCAGCCCAGCGCCCCTTGCCATCACCGTACACCGCATTAACGTTGAAGACTGGTGAACCAGCCGGGTCGAACCATCCGCGCTGGACAGCAAACGACACCAGATTGGGTGAATACAGGAAGTCCGGGTGAGACGGCTGATCAATCGGAATGTCGCCGATAAAGCCGGGACGCGAGGCACGGATGCTGTCCGGACCCAGGCGCTCGGCGGCCCACAGTTTTTGCCCGCCGGAGAACTCGATCACCACCCATGCCTCAGACGGGTCGGCAATCAGGTGCGAGTTGCCGCCGTAGTCCGCGTATCCGTGTTCCGCGATGAGCTGTGCGATCAGTTCCACACCTTCGCGCGCCGTGCGCGCCCGCTCGAGCACCAGGCGCGCGAGGTCGCTGTAGTTCGGACCGGTCTGGGTGGCAGGGGTCAGCGCCACCAGATCTGAGCGCGAACTCGACCACACATCGCGTACTGCCACCCCATGTTCATTGAGGCCGCCGTTCGTCAGGGGCGCGGGCACCCCTTTGTAGTAGCTGTAACTGACCCGGATATGGCGCGCAGTGCTCGGGACCTGGGCAATCTCGCACAGGCAGCCCGGCAATTCGGCCACCGGGGTGACGCCCACAGTGATCATGGAGCCTGCCGGATGCAGCGCGCGCGGCACGATTTCCAGCCAGTGGCTGGACGGCTCGTCGCCGTAACCGCCCAAGTAGGCGATGCCGTCTGCTGTATGGCAGCGCCCTACATACAAGGCGTAACTCATTACAAGGCGTAACTCATGGCTCGGACCCTGTCATAGCGCCAAAGGTGTTGGCCAGGACCGGTTTGTCCACATTCCCGATCGCCCGGCTTCAGCCGGCATCGATGGCCATCACGCCGGTACCCTTGCTGCCGTGGCCGGCAGCGATCAACTGGTCCATGCGCGCGGCGATGCCGGGCAGCGCGGCCATCGGCTTGGGGCCGGCCGTCTGCAACATCAGCCCCACGTCCTTGCGCGCCATGCTGAGCTCGAAAGTGGGAGTGAAATTGCGTTTGGCCATCGTGGTGCCGATGCCCTGGGCCATCAGGTTGAGGTCGAGCATGCCAAACAGCTTCACCGCATCCTCGCCGCTGACCTTCGCCGAACCGGCAATCGACAACACGTCGGCGATTACGCCACCCAGGCCGACGATGAGTGCATTGCCAAACAGCTTGTTGATGGCTGCCAGGTCGCTGCGTTCGCCCAGGTAATGCAGCTTGCCGGTCATGCGCGCCAGTTCGGCCTGCACCGAATCGAACAGCGCTTGCGGCCCGGATGCCATCATGGAGCCCTGGGCGGCACGAGCCGCTGCCGGACCCATGAAGACCGGGCAATGCAGGTATCGAATACCCTGGGCGTTGAATCGCTCCAGCCGTGGCCCGGTCAGTGCCGGCAGCGTAGTGGTGTGGTCGATCACCACAACGTCGGCCGCCAGCCCGGCACGGGCCTGGGCCAGCACGTCTTCGACCACGGCGTCGTCCTTCAGGACAATGTGTACCCGCGTAGCCCCGCGGACCGCCTCTGCCGGACTCGCCGCTACTGTGATGCCGAAGGCCTCCAGTGCACGTGCCTTGTCAGCCGAGCGGTTCCACACGCTGACGCTGTCGCCCCGTTTGGCGGCTGCCTCCGCGAAGGCGGCGCCGAGCAGGCCGGTGCCTAAAAATGCGAGTTGGGGCATGGACAGATACTCCTAACGTTCGTTGACAGGCTGTGCGGGCGCAATGCTCCACGCAAGGTCCCATCATAGGCCGCAGCGGCGAGCGCGTCACACCCCGAAGCCGGCCCCCGCGCCGAGCAGCGTAGCCAGGCCCAGCAGGGCAAAAATCGCGGCCGCGACCCCATGCACCAGCCGCATCGGAATCTTGTTGGCCAGCTTGTCGCCCAGCAGCACCGCCGGCACGTCGGCCAGGAGCATGCCCAGCGTCGTGCCGATGACTACCAGGACCGGGCTCGCAAAATGGGCCGCTATCGCCACCGTTGCAATCTGCGTTTTGTCGCCCATCTCGGCGAAAAAGAACGTGATCAATGTCGCGCCGAATACACCGTAGCCACGCGCGGCCTGCACCTCCTCTTCTTTGATCTTGTCCGGGATCATGGTCCAGATCGCCATGCCGATGAACGACACGCCCAGCACCCAGCGCAGCACACCCGGGCTCACGGTGGTGGTGATCCACACCCCGAGCGCACCGGCCAGGCCATGGTTCACGATAGTCGCACACAGGATGCCGGCAATGATGGGCAGCGGTTTCTTGAAACGGGCAGCGAGGATGAACGCCAGCAATTGCGTCTTGTCACCGATTTCTGCTAGCGCGACTACTCCGGTCGAGATGAAGAGGGCTTCCATGGGTGTGGGCGCAATCCCCTTCCGGGTGAAGATTGGCGATTGCCCAGCAGGGTTTCAGTGTAGTGGCGGGGTTTCGAGTACGTGTGGTCGCGGCAGGCTTTTTTGGATCCACTCATTCTGATCGTCGAAATTTTGCTGGATGAGTGCCCGAAAGCGGCGACAGGCTGGATCGCTACTGTGGCCCCCGCGCAAATAAACATATGGCCAGCAGCTCCCGCCCTTGTTAAATCCTACGACGCATCACCTTGTTTTCAGGAAGCCCCTCTTGGGCGAGCACATCATTTATTTTTTTACGATGTAGAAATGTGAGCATTGGGCGGCGTCTTTAGTTGCCATCATCACTAAAAAGGAGTTTCCATGGCTTTTCAAACTACGGCGCTTTACGCGCTCCCTCTGGCCTTGCTCGGTCTGGTTCTCTGGTTTCGGGTCTCCCTGGTGCGGGCCAACCTGAAGGTCTCTATTGGCGACGCCGACAACCCCGGGCTGCACGAACGCATACGCCAGCACGGCAACTTCATCGAATGGGTACCCATGGTGTTGTTGCTGATGGTTATTGCAGAGGGCAACGGCGCAGGCACCTTGTGGCTGCATATTTCAGGCGTGTTGCTGCTGCTGGGGCGCTTGGTCCACCCGTTTGGCCTCAAGGCCGACAATGCCGGCCACCCGCTGCGCTATGTCGGCAATACCGCCAGCCTGCTCGCCACACTCAATGTAATGGTGTGCCTGTTCGTTACCTCGTTCGGTCTTTAATTTCGATCTTTCATTCAACTGGAGAATTCACCATGCAATACATGCTTCTGATCTATACCGCGCCCGACGCCGACCCCACCTATGGCACACCCGAGTTCCAAGCCATGATGGCTGACTTCACTGCTTTCAACGAGAAGGCAGGCGCTGACGGCGTCCTGCGCGGCGGCGAGGGCCTGCAGGGCACAGAAACCGCCACCTCGCTGCGGCTGCGTGGCGGCAAGGTCGAGACTATGGATGGCCCGTTTGCCGAAACCCGCGAACATCTGGGCGGCTACTACGTTCTGGACGTGCCAGACTTGGACGCCGCCTTGCGCTATGCGGCCCTGATTCCGGCGGCCCGTTTTGGCACGATCGAAGTTCGGCCCCTGATGAACTACAACCCGACCAACAGCTGAAGGCATGGCCGCAGCCGCCCCCAAGGCTATCGCGGTTTCCAAAGCACTGGAAACCGTGTTGCGACAAGACCGGGGGCGGTTGATGGCTGCGTTGACCTACCGTTTGCATTCGTTCCAGCTGGCAGAAGACGCTTTGCAGGAAGCATGCATCTCGGCGCTGGTGCACTGGGGCCGCGAAGGCCTGCCGCACTCACCACAGGGCTGGCTGATTCGCGTGGCGTTTCGAAAGGCGTTGGATCAGTTGCGCGGCGAAGGCCGTTCGACCGAGCGCGAAACAGCCATGCACCTTGTCAATGAGCTGCTTGGAGAGGACGAGGCCGAATCCATTCCAGACGAACGCCTGCGCCTGATCTTTACCTGCTGCCATCCGGCGTTGGAAATCAAATCGCGCGTGGCGCTGACCCTGCGTACCGTCTGCGGCCTCTCCACTGGCGAAATTGCCCGGCTCTTCCTCGACAACGAAACCACCATGGGGCAGCGCCTGAGTCGTGCCAAGGCCAAGATTGCCGGAGCAGGAATCGCGTATGCTGTGCCGGAGCCCGACCAATGGGACGACAGGCTGCAGGCTGTACTGACCACGGTCTATCTGATCTTCACCACCGGCTACAACGCCAGCGTTCTGGAAGCCTCGCGCGACCTGTGCGGGGAGGCACTTTTTCTGGCTCGCCTGTTGCTGGTTCTACGCCCCGATCAGCCTGAAATGGAAGGTGCGCTGTCCCTGATGCTGCTGACGGATGCGCGCCGGGCTGCTCGGGTAAGCACCAGTGGCGCCACCGTTCCCCCCATCGAGCAAGACCGAAGCCTGTGGGACAGCGACAAAGCGACCGAAGGGCGGCAACTGCTGGAAACTGCATTGCGGCGCAAACGCGCCGGAGCGTTTCAGGTCAAAGCTGCCATCAGCGCCTGCCAGATGGCCGACCCGACCCCTGACTGGCCGCAGATCTTGCAGCTGTACACAGTGCTGCTGACCATGGAGCCCACCCCGGTGGTGCGCGTCAACCATGCGGTGGCGCTGGTCGAAACGGGTCACTTGGCTGCGGCGCTGGCCGCGCTCGACGGCTTGCGTGAATCGCTATCCGACTTTCAGCCCTTTCACGCAGCGCATGCGGCAGTGCTTGCTCGAGCGGGAGACAAATCAGCTGCCAAGCGCGCCTACGCAGCGGCAATTGCATTGGCTTCCAACGAAAGCGACTGCCTGTTTCTGGCAGACCAGGCCCGGCGGCTGTGAACATGCGCGGTGCCAGAAATCACACCCGAGTTGCGCAACGCAGTTCAGGCGCCGATCTGAACGCCACTGCGCCCTGGGTAGCTGCATAGTCGGCCTGGGGTATTCCCGGATGGCCACGTTGGCGCGCGCACGAATGCTGTCACCCGGCCTGGCCAAATAATCGCTGTTGCAAAGCAAGCGTGGGGTGCGCTACGGCGGTGTCTGCGCATGCAGATAGCCGCTGCGGATCTCCCGGCCCGTGCCCCGGCCTTTACTGAAGTCGACCCATTCCATCCCGGTAATATTGCCCAGGCCCTGCTGGATACGCTTTGCATTGCCGCGTGGCTCGGTTAGCTTGCTTGCACGATTCATGCTAGTAGACCTCCGGGAGGTCCGTATTCGTGTTTACCCGTATCAGTAGTTGGGCTTATCGCGCGCCCGCACCAACTCCGCTTGGCGCTTGCACTTCGGCTATGCTGACGCCATGACCGCCATTCTGAACCGCGCCACCCGGCCAGACATGTTGAATGTGAATTCGGACGCGAAGTCGAAGCCGCCCGCGCGCGCGATGGCGTGGCACCGCACGCCTTGGTTCGAGGCGGTGCAGTTCCTCGTGCTGATGGCCCTGCTGCTGCTGCTCGTCCTCAAAGGCGCCAACAGCATGGGTTACGACTGGAAGTGGGAAAAAGTGCCGCGCTATATCTATCGCGTCATCGACGGAGAGTTGATCTGGGGGCCGTTGATGAAAGGGCTGTTCGTCACGCTGGATATCGCGTTGTGGGCCGGATTGATCGCCATGGGCATCGGGCTGGTTACCGCATTGCTGCGGATGTCGGGCTCCATCGTTGGCTCGGCGATTTCCTGGGTCTACATCGAGGTAATCCGCAACACGCCGATCCTGGTGCAGATGCTGATCTTCTATTTCATCATCGCCGCCGTGCTGGGCATCCCGCGGCAATGGGCGGGTATCCTGTGCCTGGCGTTCTACGAAGGCGCGTTCGCCGCAGAGATCATCCGCGGTGGCATCGTGGCCGTGCGCAAGGGCCAGCGCGAGGCCGCGCAGAGCCTGGGCTTCTCCGGTTATGACATGTACCGCGACATCATCCTGCCGCAGGCGGTGCCGATCATGCTGCCACCCTTGGGGGGCATCATCGTCAACCTCGTCAAGCATTCGTCGATCGTGAGCGTCATCGCAGTGTTCGACCTGACCACGCAGGCGCGCACCGTAGTGTCGGACACCTTCATGGCGTTCGAAATCTGGCTCACGGCCGCGGCCATGTACCTCGTCGTTACCGTGACGTTGTCGATTGGTGTGAGCTGGCTCGAGCGACGCTACCGCACCGCCTGACAGACACGCAACGCCATGCCCTTCGACATCCATCCCATCGACCGCCTCCACCTCCGCTTGCGGATGTGCTGCGCGCCATTGGCAGAAAGCTGCAATTGATGCGCACCAGACCCTCAAGCGCGCGACGGCGCTGGACCTGGCTGGACGCGGTGCTGATCGCCGCCTTCGCCGCATTTGTTGGTTTTCTGCTGCTGCGTGCCGGCGCAGTGTTCAGCTATAAGTGGAATTGGTCGAGCGTACTGCCTTTCGTTTATCGCTTTGATGTCGCCGCCGGCAAGTGGGTGCCCAACCTGCTCATGGAGGGCCTTTTGACCACCATTCGCCTGGCCCTGTGGGGCATCTTGTTCGCGACCGTGATCGGCATCGTGATGGGTCTGGCGCGTACCAGCAAACGCCTGTTTTTCCGCCTGATCGGCACCGCCTACGTGATGTTGATCCGCAATGTACCGCCGGTGGTGTTCGTCTTCGTGTTCGTGTTTTTCATCGCCAGCCAGATCATGCCCACGCTGGCCATCGGCGATCGTGTACTTGCGATGTCGCCGCAGGCCCAGCAATGGGTCAGCGTGTTCTTCGGCTCGCCCAAGCAGATCGACAACTTTCTGCTCGGCCTGATCTGCCTGTCGGTCTTTTCTGGTGCATATGTGACCGAAATAGTGCGGGCCGGCATCGAATCGGTGCCGCGTTCGCAGGTTGAGGCTGGTGACAGCCTGGGTTTCTCGCGGCTCGATGTGATGCGCTTCGTCGTCCTGCCGCAGGCCATGCGAAATGTACTGCCGCCCATGGCCGGCCAGCTGATCCAGCTTGTCAAGGACTCATCGCTGGTGTCTCTGGTATCCATCCAGGAATTGACCTTCATGGCCCAGGACGTGCAGGTGTCGACCCAGCGCGTGTTCGAGGTTTTTGTGCTCATAGCCGCAATTTACTTCGTGATCTGCTTCACTCTTTCGCAGTTGTTCGGCTACCTGGAGCGGCGCCATGCGCGCTCCAGCCGCTGACTGGCGACTGCTGCGAAAGCGCGGGGTCGCCGGATCAGGCGCGGGCGAGAGCGGCCCGGAATTCCTCGCGTAATATCTCGCTGTGCACCATCGACCAGTCCTGCGCGTAGTGCGCGCCGGCGAAGACTTTGAGCACCACGAATACCGGCCCGGGCTCTTTCAGCACGGAGCCAATACGCTGGTCGAAATCGCCCAGGTCGTCGAACTCGAAAACCTTCTCGATGCCCGCTGCATGTGCGAAACCTGCAAAGCTGACGCGGCTGGCACCAGGGATTGGATGGCCTCCATTGGCCTCGTAGGTGTTGTTCTGGCAAACGAAGTGCACCAGGTTTGGCGGGCTCGCTTCAGCGATTGTCACGAGTGTGCCAAGGTTCATCAGCAGACTGCCATCGCCGTCGATCACGATGACACGTTTGTCCGGGCGCCCCAGCGCCAGTCCCAGGCCGTGTGAAGATGCCTGACCCATTGCCCCGACGCCGAGGTAGGTCAGGGACTGCGGCTTGATGGCGCGCCATTCGAAAGCCGCCTGGTAAACCGGTATGACGATCTGGTCGGTATGGTGGCGTGCCAGAATTTTCAGGCACTCGTCGCGAGGCATCATGGCTTACTCCGGAGTCCGGGTGACGAGAAAAATGAACGGCTTGCGGGTGGCGCGCGCCTGCTCGAAGGCCTGCGGTATGCGGGCCTCGTCGCCGCGCAATGTCAAGCGACCGTGGGCAATGCCCATGGCATCGAGCACCGGCTGCACAACCTTTACGCCGTACTTGTCGGACTGCGGCGGATCGCGGTCGGCTTCCATGCCTTGCAGCCCGACAATGGCGCACAGCCCGAAGCCGTATTCCATCACCACACCGCGGATGCAATTGAGCGAGTCGAACAGGCCGGTTTGCTGCATCAGCAGCAAGGAAGGAACTCCGGCATAACCCAGTCCGGAGCAGATCGAGACGCCCTCGTCCTCCTTGCAGACCCGGATCAGGCGCAACTGCGGGTCGCGCGAAATCGGCCACAGCAGGTTGTCGCTGGTGACGATGTCGGGCAACGCCACCACCGTCGAGATGCCGCTGCGTTTGACGGCGGCGATGATGTCGGCGCCGCGCACCACGTGGCTGGCAAAGGCTTGGGTCATGGTGTTCAGGTCCTGTCCTGGGGGAATGGATTGGGAACCGGCGCCAGGCCCATCCACACGCTTTTGACCTGGAGGAACTCCCGGATCGCATCGATGCCGTTCTCGCGGCCATAACCACTGTGTTTGTAGCCACCCACCGGCGAAAGCGCACTGACGCTGCGGTAGGTGTTGACGTAGACCGTGCCGGCAGCGATGCGCTGGGACAGGCGCACGCTGCGCGCCATGTCGGTGGTCCAGACGCCGGCGGCCAGCCCGAAGCGGGTGTCGTTAGCCATGCGAACCGCCTCGTCCTCGTCGCGAAAGCGGGTTACCGCCAACACCGGGCCGAACACCTCGTCGCGGTAGAGTTGCATATCAGGGGTGACGTTGGTGAAGATCGTCGGCTCCAGGTACCAGCCGGTCGGGCAGTTTGCCGGATGCGCCGCCTGCCCGCCCAGAACGCAGGTCGCGCCGTCCTCGCGCGCCTGCGCGATGAACGCTAGCACCTTCTCGAACTGCGGCTGATTGGCGATCGGCCCGAGCTGGCTGTGCGGGTCGAACGGATCGCCGATGCGCACGCCCTGCATCCCGGCGACCAGCCGTTCCACGAAGCGGTCATGGATGGCGTTCTGCACCAGCAGCCGCGAGCCGGCGATGCACGATTGCCCCAGACCCATGAAGATGCCCGCGAGCACACCGTGAACTGCCGTGTCCATGTCTGCGTCGTCAAATACCAGTTGTGGCGACTTGCCGCCGAGCTCCAACGTCACCCGTTTGAGCCCCTGCCCCGCTGCGGCGGCGATGTGTCTGCCGCTGGCGTCGGAGCCGGTGAAGGTGATCTTGGCCACATCGGGATGGCTGACCAGCGCCGAACCCACGCCCTGGCCAAATCCGGTGACCACGTTGACGACGCCCGGTGGCAGGCCGCCGAGCTCCAGCAGCAGCGCCAGCTCGAGCGTCGACGCCGACGCGTGTTCGGAAGGTTTGAGTACGACGGTGTTGCCAGCAGCAAGTGCCGGCGCGAGCTTCCACGCGGCCAGCATCAGCGGCGAGTTCCAGGGCGTGATGGCCACCACCACGCCCAGCGGCTCGTGGCGCGTGTAGTTGAAGACGCCCGGGACGTCGTTTGGTATCACCGTGCCTTCGATCTTGTCTGCCAGGCCCGCGTAGTAGTGAAAGTACTTCGGCAGATAACGCAACTGCGGCAAAAGGTCGACCTGCCGACGCCCGTTGTCACGCGCCTCGATTGGGGCGAGCTCCTCGATGTGCGCCTCCAGATAGGTGGCGACTCGGCGCAGCAGTTCGCCGCGTGCAGTCGGGTTCAGGTCGTGCCAGGTGCCGGATTCGAATGCGCAGCGAGCGGCAGCCACAGCGCGCTCCGCGTCCGCTGCGGTGCCGTGCGGTATCAGCGCCCAGGGCTCGCCATTGGCGGGGTTCACGGTCTCGAACCATTCGCCGTTGGCAGGCGCGCACCACTGGTCGCCGATGTGTTGCAGGTACTTGCGTTGCCTTGGCATGGCGCTGCCTGGCTCGGAGGCGGACTTGCGCAGCCCCGTGCTGTCTGCGAGTTCGGTGAAATGGGGATGATCCATGCAGGGCATTATGTTGGTGAACAGCGCAGCATGTTGCCTGCCAGCGTGTTGGCGCGCGCTTGTGCGCGCCGTGCCAGGGCGCGGCGCAACGCGGGTGGCGCGCATGCATAAGCGGAGTCAATGGTGTGGCCGACGTTCCGCTTATTGTTTGGCGGACTTCCCGGGGCAAGACACGGAAAGACCGGCGCGGGGCACTGCCGCCCCGCCTTGACGTTCCTTGGCCTGACCTCGATACTGACTGCGGGCAGCCACACAACAATCACAAGGAGATGGCCCTGATGGATGGTCCGCGGTTTCTGTCAGCCAGGGTACGTGGACTCGCCGCGTTTTCCGGCGTTCCCACGTCGGCGTCACTGGCGCGTGATCCATCGAGCGTGTCACCGGTCCTTTTGCACCTTAACGAGTGCCCGTTTGCGCCTTCGCCGCGCGTCGTTGATGCCATTTGCAAAGCCGCAGCCGGTGTCAACCGGTATGGCGATCCGCGACCGGACGATCTCGCCGCCGCGTTGTCCAGGCGTACCGGCGTGCCTGCTTCCAACATCGTGATTGGCAATGGATCGGACGAAGTCCTCGCCCTGGTTCCGATGATGGCGCTCAACCCGGGTGACAGCGCGGTCATGCCGACGCCGTCGTTCCCGCGTTACCGCATTGGCACGACCATCATGGGCGCGCAGCCGCGCATGGTGCGCAACCTGCCCGACGGCCGCAACGACGTATCGGGGTTGCTGGCGGCCATCGATGCCAGCACCAAAGTGGTGTTCGCCTGCACACCGAACAACCCCAGCGGCGCACCATTGACGCGCGCTGACCTTGATGCACTCGTGCTCGGCGTGCCGGACGACGTGTTGCTGGTAATGGACGAGGCCTACTTTGAATTTGACGCGGCCGAGGGCGGCGAGGGCGCTCTGAGCGCGCTGCGCGAGCGCCGCGGACCCTGGCTGTCGACCCGCACCCTGTCCAAGGCCTATGCATTGGCCGGCCTGCGCATCGGTTACGGCCTGGCCAGCAGCGAGGAGCTGGCGCTGGGGCTGGTGCGCGTCAAGCTCAACTTCAACCTCAGCAGCCTGTCGGTCGTGGCGGCGCTGGCGGCGCTGGAGGACGAGGCCTACGCGCAGTCCTGCATGGCACGCACCATCGCCGAGCGCGGGCGTGTCGGCGCCGCGCTGCGCGCACTGGGTTATCCCACGTTGCCGTCGCGCGCCAATTTCCTGTCCTTCGACTACCGTGTCAATTCCTTGCCGCTGATCCTTGGGCTGGCGAGGCAGGGCGTGTTCATCCGCGAGTGGCGCGATCCCGGGTTCGAAACCTTTGTGCGCATGACGATTGGGCTGCCGCAGGAAAACGACCGGACGCTGCAGTTGCTCTCCGAGGCATTTGCGCAGGCGCCGGTCTGCGCGTGAGTGCGCCCCTCCAAGCTGGGCGAGGGTAAACACGAATTGTGATGTCTGGCGACCCGAGCGAAATTGCGTCCCTGGCGTCCCTGGCGTCCCTGGCGTCCCTGGCTTGCGAGGGGGGGGCGGCGGGTCGTGGTCGGGCGAGCAGAATCGCCGGGATTGCAGCGTTGGCATGCGGCTTGCATTCCTCGTGGTCTTTTTAGTGGAATGGTTTTTTTGTTACTTACTGGAGGATGATTCATGAAGATATTTGCCCGGATGCTTGGTGTGGCGGCCCTGGCTCTCGCCACCGTGGTGGCGTCCCAGCCGGCGATTGCCCAGGACAACATGGTCGACACGATCAAAAAACGTGGCAGCCTGCGCGTGGGCTTTGCGACCTTCGTCCCCTGGGCTATGCGCGACAAGCAGGGTGGTTTCGTCGGCTTCGAAATCGACGTGGCGACCAAGTTTGCCAAGGATATGGGCGTGACGCTGGACCTGCAGCCGACCGCCTGGGACGGCATCATCCCCGCGCTGATCGCCAACAAATTCGACGTGATCATCGGCGGCATGACGGTCACGCCCGCCCGCAAGGAGCAGATCGATTTCACGGAACCGTACTCGAACTCCGGGCTCGGCGTGGCTGCGAACAAACAGTTGGCGTCCAAGCTCAAATGGCCCGATGACTACAACGCCACGAACGTCACGTTTGCGTGCCGCCGCGGTTCCACGCCGTGCGCGTACATCGAGAAAACCTTCCCCAAGGCTACGCTGCGCCAGTTCGACGATCAGGGCGTGGGTTTTCAGGAAGTGATCAACGGCAACGCGCATGCCTGGATCGGCAGCGAGCCACTGCCGACCTTCAAGGTAGTGGAGAACCCGGACAAACTGTTCAAGGCGAACAGCGAACTGTTCCAGGGCGGCTTTGAGGGCATGGGCATCAAGAAGGGCAACGCGGCCACCTTGACGTTCTTCAACGAGTGGATTGCCAAGAACCAGGCTTTCTTGACCGAGCGCCGCACTTACTGGTTCAAAACCCGGGACTGGGCTGCGCTGGTTCCGTCTTCCTGATTCAACCGCATCGCCGCGTCGCCTTGGCAGGCGATGCGGGTGATTCGTCTTGGGCGCGTGAAGTGATACCCTCAACTCCGTTGCAGGGAGGATGATCTCCCGGCCGTTCGCAAGCAAGCCGCCCCATGGACCGCACCACTGCCAAGCCTGAAACCATCGCTGCCCAAGCCCTGGGCTGGATCGACCAAACGAC
>JAJAZK010000084.1 GCA_026785765.1 Rhodoferax sp.
CTCGATGGCCGCAAGGATTTCGTCGTCGGAAATCGCCAGCGCCTCGATGTCCGGGCCATTGAGGTAATTGATGTAGATCGGCTTCACGAGCGCTCCATCCCCACAATATACGCCGCGCCGGATGGAGGAGTCAACACCGCCAAACGCGTCCGCGGCGCGTCAAATAGCTGAGGCCACGCCGTGCGTCTTGAACCAGGCCAGCATTTCCTTCCAGCCGGCTTCGGCCTCGGCTTTGCGGTAGCTCGGGCGGTAATCTGCATGGAAAGCATGCGGTACGCCTGGATACAAAATGAACGTGCTGGCCTTGCTGTTTTTGTTGCCCGCCTTCAACACTTCCTGCAGCGCTGCGACCTGCTGCACCGGAATACCGCCGTCGGCGCCGGCATACAGGCCCAGCACCGGGGCGTTGAGATTGCCCGCCACGTCCAGCGGTGTGCGCGGCATGGCGGGCGGCATTGGGTTCAGGCCACCGTACCAGGAGACACCGGCCTTGATCTTGGGGCTGTGCGCCGTGTACATCCAGACGGTGCGGCCACCGCGGCACATGCCGGTGATGCCGATCTTCTTCGGGTTGACCTTGGGCTGCTTTTCGACAAAATTCACCAGGCTGTCCAGGTCGGACAACATCTGCGCATCGGTAAGGCGGCCGGCAGCTGCGACCACCTCGCCAATGGCGCTGATCTTGGTAAGGTCACCCGAGCGGAAGAACGGGTCCAGCGTGCCTCCCACATAACCCAGCTTCGCGAGCCGGCGGCACATGTCCTTTAGATAGGAGTGCATGCCGAAGATCTCGGGGATCACAATCACGACCGGGTACTTGCCGGCCTTGGCCGGTGCTGCCATATAAGCCGGCATATTCGCCCCGCCGGTTACGGAGACGGTGAAATCGAGTGCTTCCAGGCCATCGGCCGGAGTGGTGATGACGCTCTGGGCATTCAGCGGGCCGGCGGCCAGAGCAAACCCGAGAGAGCCACTGGTGGCGATGAAGCCGCGCCGACTCGGCTTGACCGATGGCAACAGACTCTCCAGATGGGGGTCGGCAAACGAATTCTGGTCACGCAGCATGGCAAAGTTCTCCGGCGAAGGGGGCCAAATAAGACAAGAATTGTAGTTCGGCGCACGCCCGATTAGCGCCTGTCGGCGCCCAGACCCTTAACTGAAGTCCAGCAGACAGCCTCCTAGGCCAGCACCACCAGGTCGATCGGTTCGGCAATACCGGCGCACTGGCGGGCGGCACGTACCTCGCTGGCCCGCGCCGGGTCGTAACCCTGTCCCAGCGCACGCGACAGCGCGTCGGTGGTGGCCAGCGCGCGCACCTGTTCTACCTTGGTATGGTTTTGCAGTTTGGCAGCTCGGTTGACCGCATTGCCGATCACGGCGTACTCCAGCCGCCGCTGGTCCCCTATAGCGCCACAGGTCACAGTTCCTACGGCGATGCCAACGCCGACTCCGGGCGCAGGCAGGCCTGCTGCCTTGCGTTCGCGCGCCCAGTTTCCGAGCGCATCGAGTAACTGTTCTGCAGTACGCAGAGCATCGGCCGCATACGTCGGTGACGCCCGGGTGGCGCCAAAACTGATCATGATGCCGTCGCCCAGGTAGGTGGTGATACTGCCCCCGTTACGCTGCACGATGGGCACGGCCAGACTCTGGTATTCGCCCAGCATGCCAATCAAATCCTGCGGAGCGAGCTCAGTCGACAGCCGGGTAAACCCGCGCATGTCGACAAACATGACGGCCGCCTCGGTTTGCCGACCCTGGCCTGGTTGCAGGGCCTCGTCGGCGTTGACAATCGTTTCCGCCACCTCCGGCGCAAAAAAACGCGACAGTTGGGACACCGCCGCCTGCCCAGCGACGGACCGGTGCAGCAGCGAATTGGCGCGCCTGGCCGAAAGTGCCAGCAGGATCGACACCATCACGATCGCGATAATCTTGTCTACCTCACCACCAATCAGGATCTGCAACGACGTCATGTACTCCACATAGTCATGGGTGATCAGGTCGCGTCCACCCGGCGCAGCGACCGCCAGCGCCAGCAACAGCAGCCAGCCAAAGGCTGCGCAGGCACCAGCAAACAACACGTACAGTGGCGACAGGCTGAGTGCGCGCAAGGCAATGAAGATAAACACGTACAGAAGCGTCGGCGCTTTCAGGTAGAACGCTGGCACCTGCGCGTACTGGATGTGGAAACTCCAGATAGTGACCATCAGCACGGTGATATCCACTGCCACAGACAGCAGCAGCATGGCTTGCCCGAGCCGGTTGCGGTAAGCCAGCCACAAGCGCAGGGCCGTGAAGGCGGCATACACGGTCAACGCCCACGGTACCGGGTGCAGCATCACGTCGGGCGGAAAAGTCTTGCGCGACAGACTGTAAAACAGCGCGAAGGTCAACACCAGCGCGGCCTGTACCCAACCCACCAATACTTCGTTGCGCTGGCGCTGGCGCTCCAGATCGCGCTGCACGTGGCTGGGCAGTGCGATCTGGTCTGCCCCGGTGAGCTTCGCCGCCAAGCCGCCCAAAGACCATTCGGCCGGGACCGGCAAACCGAGGGCGTTGGAGGCTGGCCGCAGCTGGGGCATTCCCTATTGTCGGCCCGCAACCACAGTTTCTTACTCAGGCTGGCTCGGTGACTGACATGGCTGGATCGGTCACCCTGCTGGCTTGCTGCATTGTGTCGGCGATGACACCGTACACCTGTGTCCACGCCCGGCGCACTTGCGTTGTAAACGCCTCGCCCAGGCCCTGCTCCAGGGTCCTGACCAATGCTGCACCGACCGTGTCGTAGTGCTGCGGGTGCAAACCGTAACCACCGTGGCGTCGCCCCAGGTCCTGCAAAATCGGCACCAACGTGTGGATCGCGTCGAGTTTGCCCACGGCGGCGCCGATCATGGCCATCAGTCGGGCACCTTGCACGCGCATGTCGCCGGCCATAAAACCCCCAAAAGTGCGACGAACCTCGCCGCTGCTGGCTGCAGTGCATAAATTGCGTGGACTGCTGCAATGAAGTGTGGCGCTGCGCCGTGACGGCGGCATGTCAGGTGGCAGCGTTTTGTAACGGTTGTATCGCGCGCTGCTGTGCCACGCATCACTTCAGGCGTGACCCAGGGGTGCAGCAGGCGCAGCCGGAGCCAGGCTGGTGGCGCTCTTGCGTAACGCTGTTCAGGACAGTCCACACGCGGCAATAGCCGCACCCGCTGTCTGGCGCAACCCGGTCGCCAGCGGCCCATCAAACAGCGCCGTACTTACCCGCATCGCATCCAGGCCACCCGGGCGGTCATGGGTGAGCGTGGCAACCACCGAACGCACGGTGCGCGACACGGCTCCCGATCCTGCCCCTGGCGTCACCGAACCCCGCAGATCCAGTGCCTGCGCCGCCAGCATGGCCTCAACTGCCACGAGGTATTGATAAAGCTGCAACTGCTCGTCCAGTTTGCGGATGCACAACATTGCATGGGCGGCATGGTCTTCCACCATGTCCGACACCACGACCGCATCCAGACTGGCCGGCGTGGCCTTGAGGCGGATCGCCGCGTGCAGGGCGGCGGCGGTCTTCTGCATTGCATTGAATCCCACGCTGGCGCCACCCACCGGCGACAGGTACTTCGGCAAGCCGCTCAATTGTGGCGTCTGCAACTTGATGATGCGTTGCACACTGGCGCTGGCAAGCTGGGTGATGGCGATGGCCATGCTGTCAAACGCCAATGCGATGCCGGGCGTGTGGAAGTTGGGAGTGGACAACATGTCGCCCTGCCCGGCCAGCACCAGCGGGCTGTCGGCCCTCGCATTGAGCTCCACGTTGACGGCCTCAGTCACGTTGCCCAGCACCGAAAAAGCCACACCGAACACCGGCGCCATGGTGCGAAACGACAAGGCATCCTGTGGCGAGCGCGGTTTCGACTGCAGCAAGCTGCTGCCTGCATGCAAGGCGCGAAACAGGGCGGCGGCTGCGGTCTGTCCGGCGCCCGGTCTTGCTGCGGCGATGCGCGAATCCAGCACGCTCAGGTTGGCAGCGTATCCTTCAGCGGCCAGCGCCGCCACCGCAGCGGCCACCAGCAGGTTGTCCGAGACCGCGCAAGCGACCAGCGCCGCATAAGCGGCCGTCACGGCGCTGGCGTTGATCAGACCAAGGCCATCCTTGGCCTGCAACTGCACCGGTTCCAGGCCGGCCCGCGCCAATGCCTGGGACCCGGAACAACGCTGCCCCTGATACCACGCTTCGCCCTCGCCAAACAATGGCGCCACCAGGTGCGCGCACAGGCCCAGGTCACCGGCGCTGATGGATCCGATGCCCGGCACCACCGGCGTGACGCCACGGTCCAGCAAGGCCAGCAGTCCTTGCGCCGCCGACACACTGACACCGGAGCCACCCCTGGCCAGACCGATACAGCGCGCCAGCAACGCCGCACGCGCCACCAGCGCTGGCAGCGGTTCTCCCATGCCGACCATGCGACCGCGGATGATTTGCTGCTGGTAGACGAGTACTTCGCTGCTGTCGAGCCGGTACCCCAGGTTTCCACCCAGACCGGTGTTCAGACCATACACCGGTTCACCCGCCGCGACATGGGCCTGCACCACAACACGGTCTGCGGCCAAACGCGCCAATGCGGCCTCCGAGTAGGCAAACCCATCATCACTACCGGCCAGCGCCAGCAGCCGGGGCGCATCCATCGGGGCGGAGTCAAGAAGGTGCAGTGGCATTGGGTTCGGTCGGTGGGGCAGGCCGTTCGGCCGTGCGGGCTCAGGGCTGGGCGGCCGACCAAGCCGCTACGGTAACCGAAATCGGGCTGGGCGGCCGAGCCAACCGAGCCACACCGCGCGGCGCAGCCATAGCAACAGCGCACAGCCAAGCCACACCCCGCAAGCCAGAATGAACAACTCGCCGCCGTCGCTGCTGCCGTCGCTATTGACCACCGCCACGCCGAGAGGAGTGAAC
>JAJAZK010000085.1 GCA_026785765.1 Rhodoferax sp.
CGCTGATGCAGCCTGCGGCGCCCATGGGCAAGGCCTTCGAAAGCGTTGATTCGCTGGCCGGGAACACGTCGAACCCGTCCCTGGCGAAGTTGTCGATCATGGCCTGCGTGTTGCTCCACACGCCAGATGAGTCTTTCGCGCCGACGACGGTGTCCGGATAGCGCTTGCGCAGCATCTCGATCAGGTTGAGCGTGATCGGGACCTGGGTGAACTGGGGAATGTGGTACAGGTAAACCCTCAAGGCGTCGCTGGCCACGCGCTCGATCACTTCCGCGTAGTAGGCAAACAGGCCCTCGTCCGACACGCCCTTGAAAAAGAAGGGCGGAACCATCAACGCGCCGGCGGCACCGTTGCGCACCGCATGGCGGGTCAGCGTGACCGCGTCGGTCAGGGAACAGCCGCCGGTGCCGGGCATCATCCGGGCTGCAGGGACTCCGGCTTCGAGAATGGCGTCCGTCAGCGACAGGCGCTCTTCCACCGAAAGCGAGGCCGCTTCGGAGTTGGTCCCGAAGATGGCCAGTCCGACCTTGCTGTCGATCAGCCAGCGGCAGTGCGCGATATAGCGCTTGACGTCGGGCTCCAGGCGGGCGTTGAAGGGTGTCAGCACGGGCGCGAGCACGCCCTTGATTCTTTCGGTCATTGGTGCGGGCAAATCAGATGCGGTTGGAGGATGGCGGGATGGAAAGGCCGCCCTGCCAGGCAATGTGGTGTTCGATTTCCGCCTCGCTCAGCAACCCTTGCTCGACCACCAGCAGGCGCATCGCATGCAGCCAGCGTTCGTAATAGGTCAGTGCGTCGTATTGCGCGGGCGGCAAATCCTCGATTGCACGGCGCAATGCATCGATCGTGAAGCACGAACGTGGCGGGTCCGCAAGCAGGCGCAGCATCGCGTCAACCCGCTGTTCGAAGAACGTCAGGCCATGCTCGCTGGAATCGATGGGGCCTGCCGCCCGTCCGCCACTGTCATGGGGTCGTGGCAGCGCCGGGATTAGTGCCTCACTCTTTTGCATCGGGATACACCATGATGGCCAGCATGACGATCGGCAGCTTGATCAATGCGTCCGGACCGTGTGGCACGTCGCCGTCGAACGTGATCGAGTCGCCGGGCGCGAGCATGAACGTCTGGTCGCCGTGGCGATAACGCAGCTTGCCCTGGAGGATATGGATGAACTCCAGCCCCTTGTGCTTGAACGATGGAAACACTTCGCTGGCGTCGTTGAGCGTCACGAGGAAGGGCTCGAACGGCTTGCGCGGACCGCGGTGCGAAAACAGGAGGCGGTAGGTGTGCCCCTTTTTGGTCCCGCGGCGGATCACTTCGAGCCCGCCGTTCTTGGGAACGAACTGAACGTCCCCTTCGCGCGCCTGGAACTCGTGCATCAGATCCGCCACCCCAACGCCCAGGGCACGCGACAGGGACAGCAGGGTTTCCAGGCTGGCCGAGACCTGTGCATTTTCAATCTTGGACAGCATGCCCGCGCTGACGCCAGAGCGGCGCGACAGGTCGGCGATGGTCATCGCACGTCGCGAGCGCAGCGCGTGGACAGTGGCACCAATGTGCTGGTCCAGGGCCTTCACCTGGGACGGCTCATCAGCGGTCGGTGGCAACGGTTTCTTGCGGGACGTGGTGCTGGCCATGGTGTGGTTGCGCAGGTCGGTTGACTGCGCGCCGGGTTATTCTACGGCAGAATAGCCGGAGTTTCTTGACAAGAAACAAAATGTGCCTGTTGGTATTGACATGGGCGATGTGGAGAACTAGACTTTAAACAGTTTCAACGACCCGAAGATCCGATATCCCATGCCCTGGCGCCTGCTGCGTCTTGCCTTGTGGCCCAGGTACCCGGAACCTCGGATGTTCACGCAGCATGCCTCGATGCGCAAGTCTTACGATGCCGTCATCATTGGCGCGGGCGGGCATGGCATGGCGGCAGCCTGCTACCTCGCGCGCGACCACAGGGCGAGATCGTCACCAAGCTGGGTGGCGACGTAGAGGCCAGCTCAATTCCATTCGACGAACAACCCACGCATCCATCAGGAACCACGAGGACACCATGACCAAAGACCAGGCCAGGAAATTCTTCAAGCAACACGGCATCAAGTTCATCCTGGCGCAGTTCGTCGACATCCACGGCGCGGCCAAGAGCAAAGCGGTGCCGGTCGAGCATCTGGACATGGTGCTCACCGACGGCGCCGGGTTCGCCGGTTTTGCCATGTGGGGCTTCGGCATGGAGCCCAACAGCCAGGACTACATGGCAGTGGGCGACCTGTCGACGCTGGCGCCCATGAGCTGGATGCCGGGCTTCGCGCGCATGGCCTGTGACGGCCATGTGAAAGGCCAACCCTACGAGTACTGTTCGCGCGTGATGCTTAAACGCAACCTGGACGCATTGGCCAAAAAGGGATTGACGCTGTACACCGGCATCGAGCCCGAGTTCTTCCTGCTCAAGCGCGACGGTGCCGGCAAGCTGGTGCCCGTGGATGCGACCGACAACCTCGACAAGCCGTGTTACGACTACAAGGGCCTGTCGCGCCAAGCTGAGTTTCTGCAGCGTGTGGTGGAGGGCGGGCGCAATGGCGGGCTGGACATCTACCAGATCGACCATGAAGACGGCAACGGCCAGTTCGAGGTCAACTTCACCTATGCCGACGCGCTCAAGTCCGCCGACAACCTCACTTTTTTCAAGATGGCCGCGAGCGAGGTTGCGCACCAGATGGGCATGATCGCGACCTTCATGCCCAAACCGTTCTCCGACCGTGCGGGAACCGGTGCGCATTTCCACCTCTCGCTGGGCGACCGCAAGACAAAGAACCTGTTCTTTGACAAGAGCGACAAGCACGGCTTGGGCCTGTCGCAGATGGGCTACTGGTTCACCGGCGGCATCCTGGCGCACGCGCGCGCGCTGGCAGCCATCTGCGCGCCAACGGTCAACTCGTACAAGCGGCTGGTCGTGGGGCGCGCGCTTTCGGGTGCCACCTGGGCACCCGCTTATGTAAGTTACGGCGACAACAACCGTACTGCCTGCGTGCGCATACCCCATGGCCGGCTCGAGTTCCGGCTGCCCGACGGCGGCTGCAACCCCTATCTCGCCACTGCCGCGCTGCTGGCGGCCGGCATGGACGGCATCGCACGCAAGCTCGACCCCGGCGCGCCCAACAACGAGAACCTGTACGAATGGTCGCCCGAGAAGCTCAAGAAAAGCGGCATCGCACTGCTGCCGCAAAACCTGGGCGAGGCGATCGTGGCGCTGGAGGGCGACACGGTGATCCGCGACGCGATCGGCACCAACCTGTTCAACGAGTACCTCAAGCTCAAGCGCATGGAGTGGGTGGAATACTCGCGCCACGTGTCGGTGTGGGAGCAGACGCGTTACCTCGAATTTTTCTGAAGCTCGGGAGACACCATCATGTGTGGAATCGTGGGTTTGTTGCTGAAGAAACCGGCGTGGCGGCCGCGGCTCGGGCAGTTGATGCTGCCGATGCTGGTGGGCATGACCGGCCGTGGCAAGGATTCGGCCGGCATGGCCGTGTTCACCGAACCGGTGCAGGATGATCGCCACAAGCTGTCGCTGTATTCTGGTGCGGGCGCGCTGGGCGCGGCGTACGACTGGGATGGCATGCTCGCCCAGGTGCGCTCCGGTTGTGACGCACAGGCGGCAATTGCAGTAAAGGGCAATCATGCGGTGCTCACCATTGCCGCGCCGGTTGCAGTCGTTCGTGCCTGGCTCAAGAAGAACCTGTCCGCAGTGCAGGTGCTCTCCAGCGGCAGCGCCATCGACCTGTACAAGGATGTCGGCATGCCAGCCGACATCGCCGCGCGTTACCACTTCAGCGCGCTGGAAGGAACGCACCTGGTGGGCCATACCCGCATGGCGACCGAATCGGCGGTCACGGTGGAGAACGCCCACCCTTACACCGCCGGGCAGGACTGGTGCCTTGTGCACAACGGCTCGCTCTCCAACACCTACCAACTGCGCCGCCAACTGGAGCCGCTGGGCATCGAGTTCGACGGCGATTGCGACACCGAGGCGGCCTGCCGATACCTGGAGTGGCGCATGCGCGAGGGCGACGAACTGGAAGACGCGCTGCAAAAGGGTTTCGAGGTGTTTGACGGCTTTTACACCTTCCTCATGGGCACGCGCGACAAGCTGGCGCTGGTGCGCGACCCGTTCGCCTGCAAGCCGGCCATCGTGGCCGAAACCGACGACTATGTGGCCATCGCATCGGAGTTTCGCTCGCTGGCGCACCTGCCGGACATCAAGCACGCGCACCTGTTCGAGCCCAAGCCCGAGCACATCTATTCCTGGAGCATCTGACATGAATCAGCCCCCAGCCCACTCCGTTCGCGCCACCGGGGCGGCGCGTCAGCGCCTTCGGGCGGCCGGGCGTCACTGACATGAAATCAGAAACCCCGGATTGCGTTGTGTTCGACATTGCCGATGGCAGCGTGCGCGCGCTCAACCAGTTCCTGCACGGCCCGCTGGGGCCGACCCGGCGCGTGGTGGTGGAGAACCCGGACGGCGCGCACTCCATCGCGGTTGGCGTCAACGCGCCGGTGGAGATCGACATTCGCGGCCACGCTGGTTATTACGCCGCTGGCATGAACAAACATGCGACGGTGAACATCGCTGGCAATGCCGGTCCCGGCGTGGCCGAGAACATGATGTCGGGCCGTGTCACGGTGCGCGGCTTTGCCAGTGTTTCGGCCGGCGCATCCGCGCATGGCGGCCTGCTGGTGGTTGAAGGTGATGCGGGCCTGCGCTGCGGCATCTCGCTCAAGGGGGCCGACATTGTGGTCGGTGGCGACGTCGGCGCGTTCTCGGCCTTCATGGCGCAGGCCGGGCGCATCGTGGTCTGCGGCGACGCGGCGGAGAACCTTGGGGACTCGCTGTACGAGGCTGTGCTGTATGTGCGCGGCGAGGTCAAGTCGCTCGGCGCGGACGCGCAGTTCGAGCCCATGACCGACGCCGACCGTGCCGCCGTCGCCAGCCTGCTCCAGGCGGCTGGCTTTGCGCACGACCCGGCGAGCTTCCGGCGCGTGGCGTCGGCCAAGCAGCTCTACCACTGGAACGCGGATGCAAATCAGGAATACTAGACATGACCACCAGCAACACCGCACCCGCATCGATCACGCTTGAGGAAAGCGCCACCTTCGACCGCAAGACCATCGACTACATCCAGCGCGCGGCCGCCAGCGGGCTGTACGAGATCCGCGGCTTGGGTGCCAAGCGGCGGGTGCCGCATTTCGATGATCTGCTGTTCCTTGGCGCGTCGCTGTCGCGCTACCCGCTGGAAGGCTACCGCGAGAAATGCAGCAGCAAGACGGTGCTGGGCACGCGCTTCGCCAAGAAGCCGGTGGAACTGGAGATGCCCATCACCATCGCCGGCATGAGCTTCGGTGCCCTCTCGGCCAATGTGAAGGAGGCGCTGGGCCGCGCCGCCACCGAGGTTGGCACCTCCACCACCACCGGCGACGGTGGCATGACGCGCGAAGAGCGCGATTCGTCCAAGGTGCTGGTCTACCAGTGCCTGCCGTCGCGCTACGGCTTCAACCCGGACGACGTGCGCCG
>JAJAZK010000086.1 GCA_026785765.1 Rhodoferax sp.
GCGACATGGTGCCGGCACGCACATCCTCGGACATCTTCCACATCATCGTGACGCTGATGGGTTGCCCCTGGTAGTGCGCCTTCTTCATCGGCCCGCCCGAAACACCCACGGTGGGCAAGTCGACGCTTGCAGCGCCCATCATCAAGGCCGGCGTTGTCTTGTCGCATCCCATCAACAGCACGACGCCGTCTATAGGATTGGCCCGCAAGGTTTCTTCCACCTCCATGGCCGCCAGGTTGCGAAACAGCATGGCCGTGGGACGCATCAACGTCTCGCCCAGGGACATTGCCGGAAATTCCAGCGGCAGCCCGCCAGCATCCAGCACACCCTTTTTGACATGCTCGGCCAGCTCCCGGAAATGCCCATTGCAGGGTGTTAAATCTGACCACGAATTGCAGATGCCGATGACTGGACGGCCATCGAGGGCATCGTCCGGCAAGCCCTGGTTTCTCAGCCATGATCGGTAGATGAAGCCGTCCAGGCCTTTGCGCTGAAACCAATCGTGTGATCTAAGTATGCGGGTCATCAGACCTCCGTTTCAGTTTGAATGTATCGCTCACAGCCCTGCTTCGCCAACTCAAACACGCCATCCACCAAAAGGTACGCCCGTTTTTGATCGACGCCTCGCCAGAAGCAAGGAAAACCGGCGCCTGGCCGCGGGTCAATTTCCTGCATCACGGAAGGATCAAGCAATCTTAGGTTGTTCGCTGGTGCGCACCAATGTTGTCTAATAGGCAGCACCTCTGTTGTTGTATATGGAAAATGAGTTCGCTTGAAAAGGGAATGCTGGCGTTACGGCTGTTGTCAGAAACACGCCGACATCTCAGGGTGTCAGAGGTTGCGGCCGAACTGCGCCTGCCCGCAAGCTCAACGTCGCGGCTCCTCAAAGCGCTGGAGGGCCAGGGTCTTCTCACTCACCTCGGCCGAAACATCGGATACGAAGCTGGCCATGAACTTCGGCGCCTTGCTGACCTGAGAGGCAAAGAGTTCGATCAGCTGCTAAAGGCGGCCCGGACGCAGCTTCGCAAGATCGTGGCGAAAAAGCCGGTCATCGCCTACATTTCGACCCTGCAGGGGACGGACGCGCTGATCATCGAGTGCGTGGAGTCCAACAGCCCCATCCGGTTCGTTGCGTCGGAAGGAACGATGATTCCCGCTTTCGCGACAGCCGTAGGCAAGGCCCTGTTGATGAGAACGGACAGCCGCCAAGTACGCAAGTTTCTCCCCAAGCTGCTCACCTACCCAGCGTTACGCTACCGCAAGACCAGGGAAAGGCTGTTGCTGGAACTCGATGCCTCCAGGGTGCGCAAGTGGACGCGGCTCAATGACAGTGCGGACCGCGGAATCGACGCCGTAGCCTCGGCCGTACGCAGCGCCGACGGTCACATGATCGGCATTGCCTTGTGCTTCCTGCAAGACGGCGTTTCAGCGTCTGAATTCGAGCACCTGACAGGCCTGCTTCTGGAATGCTGCCGCGAGGTCGGAAAGTCCTTTGACGATCCCTATTGGCGTGACTGCGCTGGACAGCTGGCGAAAACCTTCTGAACTCCGCAGCCCTCCAGCCATCCCAAGCGCGCTTGTACGGACGCGAAAACCCCCTCCAAACCGTGGGCATGGGGTCACCACAATTTGCCCACGCCGGGAACCTCGAGCTTGGACAAAAAACTTCCCCGGAAAGCTGTACGGGAATCGGTCCGTTGTTTATCATATGATGATTGACGCAGCAGAGCCTCACGCGTAAACCCTTCAGCCCACCCAACCCACCTCACCTCACCTCGCCACCATGACCTCAAAAGCCAAGAAGAAGCCCGAACAACTGCGCAGCCAGCAATGGTTCGGACGCCAGGACCGCGACGGATTTGCGTACCGCAGTTGGCTGAAAGGAAAAGGTATTCCGCAGGACCAGTTCGACGGCCGCCCCGTGATAGGCATTTGCAACACTTTCAGTGAACTCACACCCTGCAACTCGCACTTTCGCATACTCGCCGAGCAGGTGAAGATCGGCGTCTACGAGGCCGGCGGGTTCCCGCTGGAGTTCCCGGTGATGTCGCTGGGTGAGGTGTTGTTGCGGCCAACCGCCAGTTTGTACCGCAATCTGGCCAGCATGGACGTGGAAGAAAGTATCCGCGGCAACCCGATCGACGGCGTAGTGTTGCTGATGGGTTGTGACAAGACCACTCCGGCGCTGATGATGGGTGCGGCCAGCGTGGACCTGCCGACTATCGGCGTCAATGGCGGCCCGATGCTCAACGGCAAATGGCGGGGACAGGAACTTGGCTCGGGCACCGGCGTCTGGAGCATGAGTGAACAGGTGCGTGCGGGCACCCTCAAGCTGCACGAGTTCCTGGAGGCCGAGAGCTCTATGCACCGCAGCCATGGGCATTGCATGACCATGGGTACCGCATCCACCATGGCCTGCATGGTCGAAGCCCTGGGTGCAGGACTGACCGGCAACGCCGCCTATCCAGCCGTGGACGGACGGCGCAACGTGCTGGCCCGCAATGCCGGACGGCGCATCGTGGACATGGTGCATGAGGACCTTGTGTTGTCGAAGATCCTGACGCGCGAAGCCTTCGAGAACGCCATTGTCACGCTGGCGGCGATTGGTGGCTCGACCAATGCGGTGATCCACCTGATCGCCATGGCTGGCCGTATCGGACTTAAGCTGACCATCGACGACTTCGACCGCCTGGGAAGCGACATGCCCTGCCTGGTGAACCTGCAGCCGTCGGGCAAGTACCTGATGGAAGACTTCTGCTACGCCGGCGGCCTGCCCGTCGTCATGAAGGAAATCCAGCGCCATCTGCACACCGATGCGCTGACAGTCAGCGGCACGACCATTGCCGAGAATATTGCCAGCGCCGAAAATTTCAATCAGGATGTGATCAAGCCGTACGACCAGCCATTAATGCCCAAGGCCGGAATTGCAGTCTTGCGCGGCAACCTGTCACCCCGCGGCGCAGTCATCAAACCGAGTGCGGCGACGCCGGCGCTGATGGTGCATACCGGGCGTGCCGTGGTGTTCGAGAACATCGAAGAGTTTCACCGCCTGATCGACGACGAAGCGCTGGATGTGGACGAGACCTGCATCCTGGTGCTGAAGAACTGCGGCCCCAAGGGGTACCCTGGCATGGCCGAGGTCGGCAACATGCCGCTGCCGCCCAAGGTGTTGCGCAAAGGGATTACCGATATGGTGCGCATCAGCGATGCCCGCATGAGTGGTACTGCCTATGGCACGGTGGTCCTGCACACCGCTCCGGAAGCCGCAGCCGGCGGCCCGCTGGCCGTGGTGCGCAACGGTGACATGATCGAACTCGATGTGCCCAAGCGGCGTTTGCACCTGCACATCAGCGACGACGAGCTGGCAACTCGCCTGGCCAGCTGGACGGCGCCGGCGCCGGCACTCTCCAGCGGGTACTGGAAACTGTATGTGGATACCGTGCTGCAGGCAGATGAAGGCTTGGACCTGGATTTCCTGGTGGGCAAACGTGGCGCCTTTGTTCCGCGCGACAATCACTGAACCCGGATCGGCAGACCTTGGCGGTCCAGGCGTTAAGGAGCCAGGGCATGCAACAAAAGTCCTTTGACGTGGCAGCACTCGGTGAGGCCATGGTGGAGTTCAACCAGACCGTGGCTGGCCAGCCGCAGTTCCTGCAGGGCTTTGGTGGTGATACCAGCAACGTGGCGATTGCCGCCGCACGCGCGGGGGCGCGCAGCGCGTACCTGACCCGGGTCGGTGGCGACACATTCGGCCAGACGCTGTTGCAACTGTGGGCACAGGAGGGCGTCAATACCCACGGCGTGACGACTGCCAGCGCCAGCCATACCGGTATCTATTTTGTGACCCATGGCAGCCAGGGCCACGAGTTCAGCTACCGCCGCGCCGACTCCGCCGCCAGCCGCATGACCCCTCAGTGGCTGATGGGGTCGCCGACAGAAGTGATCCAGGCGGCGCGTTTCCTGCACCTGTCGGGGATTTCACTGGCGATTTCGGCCGGCGCCTGTGACACCGCGTTCGATGCCATGGTTCTGGCGCGCGAGTCCGATACGCTGGTGTCCTTCGATTCCAATTTGCGCCTCAAATTATGGCCACTGACCCGGGCCCGGGCCTGCATCGTGCAGGCGGTAGCCCTGTGCGACATCTTCCTGCCGAGTCTGGAAGATATGCACGCGCTGACCGGCCTGACCGACCCGCAGGCAATTGTGGACTGGGGCCATGCACACGGGGCGCGTCATGTGGTGCTCAAGCTCGGTTCAGAAGGCGCACTGGCCAGCAATGGCCAGCAGCGACAGCTTATCGCGCCGCGCCCCACCACAGTGCGCGACGCTACCGGTGCCGGTGACTGTTTTTGTGGCAACCTGCTGGCGCGTCTGGCCAAGGGCGACGACCTGTTCCGTGCAGCGGCCTATGCCAATACTGCGGCCGCATTGTCGGTGCAGGGGTTTGGTGCCGTCACGCCGCTGCCGCGCAGCGCCTCCGTGCTGGCTGCATTGTGAGCCCCAGTCAGAACAGTGCAACGCCACGGCTGCTTGCCGTGGACTGGGGCACCACCGCATTGCGTGGTGCACTGCTGGACGGCGCCGGTCGGGTGCTGGAGGAACGCTCGTTTGAACAGGGCATCCTGTTGGTTGCCGAAGGCGGCTTTGCGACGGTATTCGATAGCTGTTTTGGCGACTGGGGTCGCGCCGGCGCGCAGCGCTGCCTGGTCAGCGGAATGGCAGGCAGCAAGCAGGGCTGGCTGGAAGCACCCTATTGTCCCTGTCCAGCCGACTTTGCCGCTGTAGCCGGGGCGCTGGTTGCGGTCAACGCAGAAAGGCTGGCATTGCCGGTGGCCATTGTTCCAGGCCTGTCCTGTGTGCACGGCGACCATAGCGCTGGCGGAGTTCCCGATGTAATGCGCGGCGAGGAGACCCAGGTTTTTGGCGCGATGCAACTCGCCGGAGTGCGTGACGGCGTATTCGTATTGCCTGGGACCCACTGCAAATGGGTGACGGTGCGCGACGCAGCAATCACCGGTTTCACGACCTATATGAGCGGCGAGTTCTTCGCCTTGCTCAGGGGCCATTCACTACTGGCAAAGTCCATCAATGCCAACGCGCCCTTCGACGACGCGGCATTTGCGGCTGGCATCACCCGCTCACGCAGTGGGGGCGGCCTGTTGCACAACGCATTCGGTGCGCGCACCCTGTCGTTGTTTGCCCATATGGACGCGGCAGCCCTGAACAGTTACCTGTCAGGCCTGGTGATCGGCGAAGAATTGCGCGCGCAGGCGAATGCCATGCCAGACTCGGTGATCCTGATCGGCGCCACCGTGCTGGCACAGGCCTACCAGCTGGCACTGGAGCAGTACGGGGTAGGCAGCCGGGTGTTCGGCGCCGAGGCAACCTGGGCCGGTCTGCATGCGCTGGCCAATACGCCGGACAACGTTTAGGAATGCTCTGCATGACTCTCAAAAGCGCAGCATGACCGCCATCGACGCCTTCGCAGAGCGCCTCCTTGTTTTGCCGCTGATTGCGATCCTGCGTGGCCTCACACCGGACGAAGCGCCAGCAGTTGGCGAGGTGCTGGTGCAGGCCGGTTTTGAGTTGCTTGAAGTGCCACTAAATTCTCCGCAGCCGCTCGATAGCATCCGCTTGCTGGCGACGCAGCATCCCACGGCTCTGGTTGGCGCCGGTACCGTGTTGCAAGCGGCGCAGGTGCGCGCGGTCCATGGCGCAGGCGGCAGACTGGTGGTTGCGCCCAACTTCGACGCCACTGTGGTGCAGGAGGCGGTGCGACTGGGGATGGTGTGCCTGCCCGGTGTCGCCACTGCCACCGAAGCGTTTGCGGCATTGGCGGCCGGCGCCCATGGACTCAAGCTGTTTCCGGCCGAGGCCGCCTCGCCTGCGGTGCTCAAAGCGCTGCTGGCAGTCCTGCCGTCTGGTACGCCAGTATTTCCAGTGGGCGGCATCACGGTGCAGAACATGGCCAGCTGGCGCACCGCCGGCGCCAGCGGTTTTGGCATTGGCTCAGCCCTCTACAAACCCGGCAAGTCGGCCGCTGAAGTGGGCAATGTGGCGGCAGAATTTGTCGCCGCGTACCGGGGCCTCCTGCGTACTTGAGCGCGGCCGCCCGCAGGCCATGGCCGCTACCCAAGCTGGAGACTGGAAACCAACGGCACCGCTGGCGGTGCAAGGTAGTCTGCCAACACGACCACGCGCTGCGCGGCCACCGCTGCGACTTGCAACTGCTGCGTGATAAAGGCGATCGAGGGGCGGTCCAGCGCCGCAAATGGTTCGTCCAGCAGTATGACGGAGGCGCCACACGCAAACGCCGCAGCCAGCCAGACCTTGCGCCGGGACCCGGTGGACAACATGAACAGCGGCTTGTGGCGATGCTCCAGTAAAGACAAGCCAGACAGCAAGCCATGTACGGCCTTGCCGTCAAAGCTGCGAAATCGCGCCGCGACCATAGCGAGGCAGGCATCCACCGTCATCTGGTCATACAGTGAAAGGCGCGGGTCGGCCCAGAACACCTGCGCGCGGTAACCGTCCGGGTCCCGGTCCAGCCGCGTCGAGCCGACCTGCAACTGCCCGCCGGACGCCACCAGGTCCCCAGCCAGCAGACGCAGCAGTGTGGTCTTGCCACTGCCCTCCTCGCCACTGAGCAGCGTGACGCCTGGCAGAAAGCGGCCAGACCAGCCCGCAAACAGCGGCGGCTGCGCCCAGGCGAAGTGCAGGCCGGTGGCCTCTAGCACTGGCACAGGCAGCAACTGGTCGGCGCGCTGCTGCTTCATGGCAGTGCGCCCGCCCACCAGGACGGCAGCAGCGCGCGGTAGCGCCGCTCACGATAGCGCTCATCGAGCAACAGCACACAACCGGTGTCGGTGGCGCTGCGGATCACACGCCCGGCTGCCTGCACCACCTTTTGCAGTCCCGGATACACATAGGTGTAGTCATGGCCGTGGCCAAAACGCTGCTCCATACGTTCGCAAATCGCCGCGTTGACCCGGTCAAACTGGGGTAATCCAAGCGTGGCCACAAAGGCACCAATCAGCCGCTCGCCCGGCAGGTCCACCCCTTCCGAGAAAACGCCTCCCAGCACCGCAAAACCGATGCCCTGCCCGCGGGCATCGAACTGTTGCAGAAACTGGCGCCGCGCCGGCTCGTCCATGTGCCGGGTCTGCGACCAGACAGCGATGTCGGGATGGCACTCGCGCAGCGCGCGCATGGCCAGTTCCAGATAGTCAAAACTGCTGAAGAACGCCAGGTAGTTGCCGGGACGCGCAGCAAACTGCATGGCGATGCTGCGCACCAGTTCACCGAGTGATTGCTCCCGCTGCCCGCGCCGTGTCGAGATCGGTTTCACCGTGACCGTGAGCTGCTCGGCACGAAACGGACTGGCGATGTCCAGCAGCTGTGTTTGCGGCGCCAGACCCAGCAGGTTGCAGTAGTAATGCAGCGGATGCAGGGTTGCCGAGAACAGCAGCATCGAGTCGGCACTCTTGATGCGCTGGGCAATGAAGTGCCCCGGTACGATATTGCGCAGCGTCAGCCGGCCAGGCGCCTGGCCTGCGTCCGGCTCCCCCAAGCCCGCCAGCGCAGCCTGTGCGGGCGCAGGCGCGTGCTGGGTCAGCACCGCCGCGCCCGGTCCGGTGTCGAATTCACACAGGCTGTGCTCTGCAAACGCGTCGGCCAGTGCGGCGAACGCAAACGTCCGGAAATAGAACGGCAACAGGGCGCGATGGCCGTGGCCTGGCGTGTTCTGCAGCCATTCGCCCAACGTGCTGTTGAGCCGCTGCAAAGCGCGCAACCAGGCCTGCGGCAACTCGTCCCAGACCGCCCAGTCCACGCCCGGGGCGTCACGCTGTGCCCCGTCGTGCAGCAATTGCCACTGGTCAAGCCAGTCGTCCAGGCGCGGGCGCACCAGGGCCGGCACCTGCGCCCGTGCGGCCAGCGCCTCGGCATGGGTCAGCTCCGAGCTGTACATGGCACAGGCGCGCGCGTACAGGTTGTGCACCTCATCCACCAGCACGCTAAAACGCCACTGGTTGTCGACGGCAAGCGAATGCAACAGGGCGCTGCGGTCGAAATAGTAGTTGTAGTCACCCACCACCACGTCGCTCCAGCGCACCATTTCCTGCCCGAGGTAATACGGGCAGATGCCATGCTGCAGGGCCACGCTGCGCAAATTGGCCTGGTCCAGCCAGACGGCTCCTGCGGCTGCTGCGCGCGCGGGCGCCAGGCGGTTGTAAAAGCCACTGGCAAGCGGACAGGAATCCCCGTGGCAGGACTTGTCAGGATGTTCACAGGCCTTGTCACGTGCGACCAGTTCCAGCAACCGCAACGGGAACGCAGTACCAGCTAGCCCTGACTGGCGCACGCGTTGCAGGGCGTCAAGCGCCACCTGACGGCCGGGAGTTTTTGCGGTCAGAAAAAACAGTTTGTCTATAACACGCACCGGCATCGCGCGCAGCGCCGGGAAAATAGTGCCGATGGTTTTGCCGATACCCGTGGGCGCTTGCACCAGCAACGACCGCGACTGGACACAGGCCCGGTACGCGCCTGCTGCCAGCTCACGCTGACCCGGGCGAAACGGCAGTTGCGGAAACTCCAGGTTGTGCAAGGCGGCGTCGCGGCGGCTGCGGTGCGCCGCTTCATGCTCTGCCCAGGCCAGATAGCGGGTGCACAATTCGACAAAGAACAGCCGCAATTCTTGCGCGTCAAAGTCCGCGCTTTGCGGATGTTCGCTGTGGTCCGCCACGTCCAGATACACCAGGCACAGCGAAATCGAGGCGAACGTGCGGCTCTCGCACATCAGCCAGCCATACACCTTGAGTTGCGCCCAGTGCAGCGCCTGCTGATTGGGCGCAATCGCCAGCGCCGAGCCGCGAAACGTCTTCACCTCCTCGAGTTGCTGCAACGTGGCGTCGAAGCCATCGGCACGGCCACGCACCTGCAGGCCTTGGTAGTACCCCGCCAATATCACCTCGGCCTCATAGTCCATGCCACGCCGGCGCGCCACCAACAAGTGGCCTTCCCGGCCCTGCTGCGCCGTCGGCGCCGGGGTAAAACGCAAATCCAGATCACCCGACTTCGCGCCAAATTCACACAGGTGGCGCACCGATACGCGCAAGGGCTGACCGTGCGGTTCATCCTGCAGCGGCGCCATGGCTGGCTGGTCCTGCGCCATCACGCGCACGGTGGTTCGCACAACAGTGCCTGCGCCGGGTCCTCCACCACCGACCAGGCTGGGCCAGGCAAGGGCGTAGCCTTGGCCAACGCCATCCACAGGGCAAAGGGCAAATCTGCCAGCGGGCGCTTCGGAGCGGCGCGCACAAGCTCGAGTCGACCGCCGGAGTCGGCCAGCAGCACCCCACACTCGGGCGGAACCTCGTCGGCCTGCGCAATGGCTCGGCCTTTGGCATCGCAGCCCAGCACGTACCAGCATTGGCCGCCAACCGCCAGGTAACTGTCGCGCTTGTCGCTGGGCTTCAGGTCACCCAGCAGGTCGGACCGGTTGACCTTGATTTCGTGCACGATTGGCTCGAGGTAACCGGCAACCGATGTACTGCGGATGGAGAACACATCGGGCTTGCAGACCTTCCAGCGCGCCTTGTTGTCATCGGGCAAGGCTGGCAGGCGCACGCGCAGGCTCAGGCTCGTCCACACAATGCGGCCGTCGCGCTGCATCGTCTGTGCAATGCGGTGTACCAGGGCGTCGTGCACCGAGAGCGCCTGTTTGTTGCGGCCGAATGCCTGCGCCAGAAAAGCGATGCCGGTGTCGGTCAGGCGCACCCGCTCAGCGCCACCGGCATCGCGCAAACGCTCCAGCAAACCCTGTGCCAGCAACTCCACCTCGACGCTGTCCTGGCAGGGCCACCCGGCGGACCGGTAGACCTCACGCAAGCGTCGCGCGTGAGTCTTGCCGGGCAGAACAAGGCTGGTCATTCATACAGTATAAAGGGCGTCGCCAGGTTGGAGTTTGCGAATGGCGCGCCGCTGGGCTGCGACTGCAAGCGCAGACACACCGGGCAACCGCCCGAGGCCGCGCGCTGACGCGTGCCGGTCTCAGCGCCGCAGCGCCAGGTGCTGCAGCCCGCCCCAATGCTCCCCGGCCTGCAGGCAGACCGGGTTCGCGATGCGCGCCGCCTCAATACACAACATGTTGCGATAACCGTTGTCGGGCAAGTCGGCCACGTGACCAGAGCATAAGCGCCATCGGCGGCGCATTTCGACGGCCGGCAGGCCATGGTAGTCAATCCGGCTCGCTCCCATCTGCCACGGCCCAAGTCAAGCGCCCTTGAGCATGCGCCCAAGGGCCTGCAGAGCAGGCATCGTGATCGGGTCGTTCGCGGCGCTGGCAGCGATCGGATGCGACGCAAACCGCGCCACCACCATTTCGGCGCCGGGTGCCACATACAGTCGCTGGCCATGGATCCCGCGCCCCTCAAAGGCCGCATGTTCGTTGTGCGTGACCCACCACATGTTGCGGTACGAATACCCCCCGAGCAGACCGTAACCCGCCTTGGCGAACTTCGCCGGATCGGCACCGCGCCGGATATCGGCAACCACGGCCGACGGCACCAGTTGCTGGCTGCCGCGGGCGCCTTCGTTGCGCATCAGCTCACCAAAACGCGCCATGTCGCGCAGGCTGGTGCACAAACCGGCGCCACCCATTGCCGTGCCAACCGGGTCGACGGTGAAACAGGCGTCTTCCTCACACCCCATCAGTGACCAGATGCGTTGCGACAAAAGCGCCGACAACTGCACACCGGCCACGCGTTGCAGCAGCCAACACATCACCTCGGTGTTGACAGTTTTGTAGGCAAAGGCCGCGCCATGGGCGCCTTCTTTCTGCAAGCCGACGAGAAAAGCATGGATGCTGGTCGGCCCGGCGTACCCGTGCGGCTGGCTGCGCAGGCCAGCGGCGCGCGCGTAGTCCCAGAACGCAGCCTGCGGGTCGCTGTAAAGCTCGGAGTACTGCAGCCCGATCTGCATGTCCATCACCTGTCGCAGTGTGGCGTCCGCATAGGCGCTTGCTGCCATCTCGGGCAGGTAATGCGCAATCGTCTGGTCCTCGTCGAGCACGCCCTCGTGAACCAAGGTGGCTGCGAGCGTGGCAGCAACCGATTTGGTGATGGAAAAGCAGTTGTGCAGCATGTGGGCCTGCAGTGCGCCAAAGTAGCGTTCGTAAACCAGGCGTCCGCGGTGCAGCACCACGATGCCGTCGGTGTACACATCGGGCAACGCTTGTGCCCACTGGCGCCGCCGACCTTGAAGGTCGACAAACTCCAGCGTATCGATGGCAGCGCCATCGCCACCAGACGGCGCTCCCAGCGCGCTTGCAGCAGAGCTTCCGCGCCACACACTGGCGGTGGGAACCAGTTCGCGCATATGGGACAAAGTCCAGCGAATCTGGGGGAAACCGAAGAACCGGTCGTCGGCAAAACGGATGCGCTTGTCTGGCGCGGGCGGGCTGCCCTGCATCCAGCCCAGCGTGTTGGGATCGGACGCGATGCCGTCCTGGTAATCAACACCGTCAAACTGCAGCGTGGACATGGTCGCTCACCATTCAGAATGGGTCACGATTGTAGGAGCCCTGCAAGCCGCTGGATTGCGCGCCACCTGCGGCTGCTGGAGCTGGTTGACCAGCGGGTCGGGTGAGCCGCGCCGGGCAGACGGAATTATTCGCGCATGCCGCAGGGCAACGCACGCCAACCGGGTGCTCACGCCAGCCTCATCGCGTGCAACAAAAACCATCTGCGCGATTGGAGTCGGCCCGGCGTGGACGCCCGGCACGCTAGCCCAGCGGCACCGACTGCCGAAGGGTTTCCTGCGCTCGCGGCAGCACAAAAACGAATGAAGTCCCGACCGCGCGCAACACTGCGTCAGGGCAGGATCTGTCGCGCGAAGGTTTCCGGGTCGATATTCGCCCCGCACACAACGACTCCCACGGTCTTTCCATCCAGCCGCTGGCGCAACGGGAACATCAAGCCAGCGAGGGCCGCCGCACCCGCAGGTTCAACCACCAGCTTGGCGACACGAAACGTCAGCCGCATGGCAGCGCGGATCTGCTCGTCGCTGACCAGCACCACAGCGTCCACAAAACGCTGGTTGAGCGCGAACGAATACGGCTCGCACCGCGGCGCACCCAGTGAGTCGGCGATCGTTCGCACCGCATCGATGGCCTGTGGTGAGCCGGCCAACATGCTGCGGCGCATGCTGTCGGCACCCTCGGGTTCCACCACAAAGACGGCGGTAGAAGGGCTCATTTGCTTGACAGCACAGGCGATTCCCGCCGATAAGCCGCCTCCGCCCGCCGCCACAATCACCGCGTCGAGTACAGCCCCGGCGGCACGCGTCTGGTCGATGAACTCCATGCCGACGCTGGCTGTCCCCAGCGCCGTCTTGGGCCCTTCGTAGGGATGCACGAATGTCCGGCCCTCGGCTGCCTCGATTTCCTTGACCCGCGCAAACGCCGCGTGCACGTTATCGACCAGTTCGATCTGCGCGCCCAGTTCGCGGCACACCTGTACCCGGAAGGCATTCGCGTTCCTGGGCATCACGACCTTGGCCGTTGTGCCCAGGATGCCGGCGCAATACGCCAGCGAGATCGCATGGTTGCCGGCGGACACGCCGGTAACGCCACGTGCCAGGGTGGCGGCGTCAAGGTCCAGCATCACCGAGAGAGCGCCACGCGGTTTGAAGCTGCCGGTGCGCTGAAACAACTCCTCCTTGAACCAGACGCGGGTTCCCGCGCCCACTGCGGCATCGAGCGCGTCGTCGCGCAGCAGGCGCACCGGCGTTGTAACGACGAGTTCACCAATCCGTTGCCGATTGGCGCGGATGGATTCAATGCTGGGGGCGATGACCTGAGAATCGTGCACGGGAAGCCTTTTCGGTTGGCGCGTGGGCGAGCTGCCCATCCACGAAGCTTAGCGCAGGAATTGCCTGTCGGCGCAGCGCCAGGTCGCGACGTTAGTGATGACGGGTCTTTCCACAAAGGTTATGCTGCCACACCAATCATGAACACCCGACTATCGATATCCTTCCTGCTCTGCCTGGCGTTGTGGGTCCCGGTTGACGCCCGCGCAGCATCCCTCGAAGGCCAGCGTTTTGAAGACGCAGTGCGCTTGGCCAACACCGAGATGCTGCTCAATGGACTCGGCCTGCGCGGGGTCATCTTCATCAAGGGCTATGTTGCCGGCCTGTACCTGCCAACCAGGGGATCGACATACCTTGACATCGCAGCCCTCCCCGGACCGAAACGGCTGCAGCTGCGCATGCTGCGCGCGACGGCCCCGGAGGCGTTCATCGACGCCCTGGTGGGTGGTATGCGCAAGAACTCAAGCGAGGCAGAGTTGCAGCAACTCGACGAACGCATCGGGCAACTGAGCAGTGCCATCCAGTCCGGCGGCGCGGCCAAGGTGGGTGATGTTGTCAATTTCGATTACCTGCCAGAACAGGGCACCGTGTTGACAATGAACGGAAAGTTGCTGGGGCAGGCAATTTCGGGAGCCGACTTCTACAACGCCGTTTTGCGAATTTTCATCGGTGAACATCCGGTGGACAAAAAGCTCAAGCAGGGTTTGCTGGGTGGTAGCAAGTGAGCAACCCGGCTTTGGCCCGCTCTGGCGTCTCGTTCGGACACGCTGGTCGGGTCGTCGTCATCACCGGCGCAGCACAAGGTATTGGTGCGGCCTGCGCGCGGCGCTTTGCGGTGGAGGGGGCAGTACCGGTGCTCGTCGACGTGGACCAGGTGCGCGGCCGGGCACTCGCTGACGAACTTGGCGCGCTGTTCGTGGCGTGTGACGTCGGCAACAAGGCGCAGGTCGATGCCATGGTTGCGGCCGCAGTGTCGGCCTGCGGGCGCATTGACATCCTGGTGAACAACGCCGGCATTTTCAAGGCCGCAGACTTCCTGGACGTGACAGAGGAAGACTTCGACGCCGTGTTGCGCGTCAACCTTAAAGGCGCCTTCCTGGTCGGGCAGGCAGTCGCCCGGGTGATGGCTCGCGCGCGCAGTACGCAATCCAGTGCGGCCAACGCAGCGCCGCATGCGGCGATTGTCAACATGAGTTCCGTGAATGGTGTGCTGGCGATTCCCAACATCGCCAGCTACAACGTCAGCAAGGGTGGGATCAACCAGCTGACGCGCGTGATGGCACTGGCGCTCGCCGACAAGGGTATCCGCGTCAATGCGGTGGCGCCAGGGACGATCGCCACTGAGCTGGCCGCGAAGGCAGTATTGACCAGCGACGAAGCGCGCGCGCGCATCCTCAGCCGCACGCCGATGAAACGCCTGGGCGAACCAGCCGAGATCGCCGATGTGGTGGCCTGGCTGGCCAGTGACGCGGCAAGTTACGTCACTGGCGAAATCGTCACCGTCGATGGTGGCCGCATGGCGCTGAACTACACGGTCGGGTTGTAGTGCGTCCCCGACTTCTGCCCGACCAGGTGCGCCGGGCGCTGCTGCTGGCGGGCATCGGGGCCGGGCTGGCGGGCACCGTGGCGGCACAGTCGCCTGCAGATGCCACGAAGTCGCCACGCCTGAACTTCCCGCGTGACTTCGCAAGTCACCCGCAAAGCCGGAACGAGTGGTGGTACATCACCGGACATGGAAGCAGCGGTACCGGGTCGCGATCGCGCGACTACGGTTTCCAGATCACCTTCTTTCGCAGCCGCGTCGAGCCGACCCAGCAGATGGCATCGCGATTTGCTGCGCGCCAGTTGTTGTTCGCCCATGCGGCGATCACCGACATACAAGGCAAGCGCTTCTGGCACGACCAGCGTATCGCGCGCGCCGGATTTGGTATCGCACAAGCGAGCGAGGCCGACACCTCCGTCGTGCTGCGTGACTGGTCGCTGGAGCGCAGCAACGGGATGTATGTCGCGCGGATCGCCGCGCAGGACTTTGCCATGCAGCTCTCGTTCTCCGAGACCCAGCCGCTGGTGCTCCAGGGTGTCAACGGTCTCTCGCGAAAGGGGCCGGAGCCGCAGCAAGCGAGCTTTTACTACAGCAAGCCACAGCTCGCGTTTGACGGTGTTATCCACATTCAAGGTCAACGCCTCCCGCTGGTCGGCGCTGGCGGCGCATCGGCGAATGCCGACTTCAGGCCCGGCGACGGCGCCGCCTGGCTGGACCATGAATGGAGCGACAGCTTCATGCATCCGCTGGCGGTCGGCTGGGACTGGATTGGCATGAACCTCTTCGATGGTAGCGCACTCACCGCATTTCGCTTGCGTGACAAATCGGGAGCTCCTCTGTGGGATGGCGGATCCTATCGCCATCCCGGTCGGGTCGGCGCTGCCGCGTCCACGTTTGAACGCGGCGGCACCATATTCCAGGCGCTGCGGTTCTGGAAGAGTTCCCTGACGCAAGCCACTTACCCGGTCGAGTGGCTGGTGCGCACTCCGGGCGGCGACTACCGCGCCCGCGCGGTGCTGGACGACCAGGAGCTCGACAGCCGCGGCTCCACCGGCGCCGTTTACTGGGAAGGACTGTGTGACCTGTTTGACGGCACGCAACGCCGTGTGGGCCGCGGTTACCTGGAAATGACGGGATATGCAAAACCATTGGTACTGTGACGGCGACTATCGCAACCGTTCCACCCTGTTAGGCTACAGGGCTTGCCAGGACCCTAGAACCTGGAAACCGCAGTTGACCGCTTTCTTCCGCTGGATACGCCTTATGAACTCTAGCTTCCGTGCGCACGGGCAAGGTCACTTCAAGGGTGCCAGAGCTACGCACCCGACTGAGCCGCGCTGGCGCCTGCTTGCGGTGTTGCTTCTCTTTGCGCGAAGAAGCCCGCAGCGTCGTCGGCCTTGCAGGCCGCAGTCAAGCCAGAGGCTTGCCTTCTTCGCGCTGTCCAAGTGTGCGCGGGCACACCTGGAGCCGCAGCGCTCGCCTTGCAGGCCGCAGTCAAGCCAGAGGCTTGCCTTCTTCGCGCTGTCCAAGTGTGCGCGGGCACACCTGGAGCCGCAGCGCTCAGCCTTTCCAACGCACTCCATCGCAGCCCACTCGGGCGCGTCCCACTGCGGTTTCTAGGTTGTATCGATGCCAATCTCGACAGAACGCGCCAAAGCCCGGTCACCGCGCTCGTTGTCGGGCCTGCTGCCGTTTCTCCGGCCGTACCGCGGCCGCATTGCGCTGGCCATCTTCTTCCTCGTCATGGCGGCTGCCAGCACACTGGCCTTTCCCATCGCCCTGCGCGGGCTGATCGACGGCGGAATGGCCGGCGGCGTGGCTGGCTCCGACAGGGGCATCCAGGTGATGGCGCTGCGTGACCACTTCGTCGAGCTGTTTGCGGTTTCGGTGGCGCTCGGCCTTTTTTCAGCGGCGCGCTTCTACATGGTCAGCTGGCTGGGCGAACGGGTCACCTCCGACCTGCGCAACGCGGTCTACGGCCATGTGCTGCGGCAAAGCCCGGAATTCTTTCAAACCACACAGACTGGCGAGGTGTTGAGCCGCCTGACGGTCGATACCACCCTGGTGCAAACGGTGGTGGGTTCGTCGCTCAGCATGGGGTTGCGAAACGCGGTGATGGGTGTGGGCGCCCTGGGCATGCTGGTCTGGACCAATCCATACGTGATGTTGCAGGTGCTGGGTATTCTGGTGCTCGTCGTATTGCCCAGCCTGTGGTTCGGTCGCCGCGTGCGAAACCTCTCGCGCGCGAGCCAGGACCGGGTAGCGGACTCAAGCGCCATTGCTGCCGAAGTGCTCAACGCGATTCCGGTGGTGCAGAGCTACAGCGCTGAGCAGCGCGAAACGCAGCGCTTCGACGCTTCCACCGACAACGCTTTCAAGGTCGCAATACGCCGCAGCCTGGCGCGCTCGATACTGGTCGGCTTCATCATCATCGCCACCTCGGCGGCCCTGCTGTGGGGCCTGTACCAGGGCACACAGGCGGTGATGGCCGGTCGTATCAGTGCCGGGCACCTGGGACAAACCGTGGTCTTTGTGATCATTCTGGCTGGCGCATTCGCGGTGCTCGGCGAGGTGTACGGCGATTTGTTGCGTGCCGCCGGCGCCACCGAACGCTTGATGGAGCTGCTTGACACCCGCTCGCCGATCAGCTCACCGGTCAAACCGGTGGCCGCAACCAGCGGCGCAAATGGCAGCGCAGTCGAGTTCCGCGCGGTGCAGTTCCACTATCCGTCGCGGCCGCTACAGGCTGCGCTGCAGGATTTCAATTTGCGCGTAGACGCCGGTGAAACAGTGGCCCTGGTTGGCGCCAGTGGTGCCGGCAAAACCACGGTGTTCCAGCTGTTGCTGCGTTTTTACGACCCGCAGCATGGAAGCATCACGCTGGGCGGCGTGCCGATTCGCGACCTGGCCTTGCAGGACCTGCGCCAACAGGTGGGCATCGTGCCGCAGGACGCGGTGATCTTTTCGACCAGCGCCATGGAGAACATCCGTTACGGCAAACCCGACGCGACCGACGACCAAGTCCGTGCTGCGGCGCAGGCTGCGTTTGCCGACGGCTTTATCTGTGCCCTTCCGCAGGCTTACGGCACCTTCCTGGGCGAACGCGGCGTTAGGCTGAGTGGCGGCCAGCGCCAGCGCATCGCCATTGCGCGGGCGATGCTGAAAAACCCACCGCTGTTGTTGCTCGACGAAGCCACCAGCGCACTGGACGCAGAAAGTGAACGCAAGGTTCAGGCGGCGCTCGAATCAGCGATGCGCAACCGCACCACGGTGGTGATCGCGCACCGGCTTGCCACCGTGCAAAAGGCGGACCGCATCGTGGTGCTTGAACATGGACGCATAGTGGAACAGGGTAGCCACACAGCCCTGGTGGCGCAGGGCGGGATCTATGCAAGGCTGGCGGCCCTGCAGTTCACAACCTGAGGCGGCATCAAGCCGACACGACACCGGCATGCGGACTTACTGCAATTGGCCTTTAAGCACGTCTGGAAGCAGCAGTGGCAAGACCGCAATACCCTCTTCAGCCAAGGCTTCGGTCTCGGCGCGCGAGGCCTTGCCACGGATCGCACGTTGCCCGATTTCGCCATAATGAATGCGCCGGGCCTCTTCGGCAAAACGTTCCCCCACGTCCTCGGTCTGGGCCAACACGCTGCGCGCCATCGCCAGCCACGCCGCCTGCAGGTCAACAGACACCGGATCGGCCGCCACCACGTCCTGTTTTGGCTCGTCGGGCGCGCGCGCACTACCCAGGTTCAGGCGCGGCGCACTGAGTTTTTTGCGCACCAGGGTGTCACCGCACATCGGGCATGCAACCATGCCGCGAGCGTGCTGCGAGGCAAAATCTTCCTCGGAGGCAAACCAGCCTTCAAAAACATGCTCGTGCGAACAGGCGAGGTCCAGAACTTTCATGATTCAATTATCCCGCAGCGGGCTGCTGCGCAACGGCACGCCACTCCAAAGGCCATGCGCCTGACAACAAATTCTGCAACCACAACGCCCCGATCAGCGTCTTGGCGTCGGTCACCTGCCCGTCCCGGCACCAGGCCATCAGCTCCTGCGGTGTGGCGCTGAATACATCCAGGAATTCGCCCTGATCGAGCTGGCGCGCTCCCAGGGACAGGCTGCGCGCGAACCAGATGTCGATAAATTCGGTCGAGTAAGACACCACCGGATGCAACACGCCGGCGTGTGCCCATTCCAGCGCCCGGTAGCCGGTTTCTTCGCGCAGTTCGCGCCGTGCACACTCCAGCAAGTCCTCGCCCGGGTCGCATTTGCCAGCCGGAAACTCGACCATCACCCTGCCCACCGGATAACGGAACTGGCGCTCCAGCACCACCCGCGTGGCGCCGACCGCATCCACCAGCAAAGGAATGACCATCACCGCACCAGGATGCACCACATACTCGCGTGTCGCCTCGGACCCATCGGGCAACCGTACCGTGTCGCGACGCGCGTGCAGGAAGTCGCCGCGGACTATCTCCTGGCTCGCAAGGCGATGCTCGAGCAGGTGCGCATCGGCCGCTGGATCCGGCGCCACGGGCGTCAACCGGCCATCATGGCGGCGACGGCTTGCGCGCACAAGGCCATGAGCGAATGGGGCAACAAACCCAGCAACAGCACCAGCGCCCCGTTGAGGGTGAGTACCAGGCGCACATCGGCGAGCGCTTCGATGGGCGCAGTCTGTACCGGTTCGTCAAAATACATCAGCTTGACAATACGCAGGTAATAAAACGCGCCGACCAGGGACATCATGACGGCGTACACCGCCAGTCCGATGTGCAAGGCCTGGCCGGAGGCGATCAGGGCCTGCAGTACCGACAACTTGGCGTAGAAACCGACCATCGGCGGAATACCCGCCAGAGAAAAAAGGCACACCGCCATGACCGCCGCATACAACGGGCTGCGTTGGTTCAGACCGGCGAAATCCGCAATTTCTTCACTCTCGAAACCTTTGCGCGCCAGCAGCAACACGACGCCAAAACTGCCCAGCGTGGTCAACACGTAAGTCACGACATAGAACATCGAGGCGCCGTAGGCATCCGCCGATGAAATAGTGTTGCCGTTGATCACGCCGGACATCATCCCCAGCAACACGAATCCCATATGGGAGATGGTCGAGAACGCGAGCATGCGTTTGATGTTGGTCTGCGCAATGGCTGCCAGGTTGCCAACCAGCAACGAGCCGACCGATAACAGCATCAGCATCTGCTGCCAGTCCAGCGCGAGCGGCAACATGCCTTCGACCAGCAGGCGGATAAAAATCGCAAACGCTGCCAGCTTCGGTGCGCCGCCGATGAGCAGCGTGACTACGGTCGGTGCGCCCTGGTACAC
>JAJAZK010000087.1 GCA_026785765.1 Rhodoferax sp.
TCATCACGCCGTCGCACAACCCGCCCGAAAGCGGCGGCTTCAAATACAACCCGCCCCACGGCGGACCGGCCGACACCGACATCACCGGCTGGGTGCAAGCGCGCGCCAACGCCTTGCTCGAAGGCGGCCTCAAGGAGGTCAAGCGCGTGGCGCTCGTCCAGGCGCGAAAAGCCGCCACCACGCATGAACACGACTACCTGGGCGCGTATGTCGCCGACCTCGGCAACGTGATCGACTTCGAGGCGATCCGCAATGCCGGCTTGCACCTGGGGGTCGATCCGCTTGGCGGTGCTGGCGTGCACTACTGGGCACGGATTGCCGAGTGGTATCACCTCGACCTGACGGTGGTCAGCGCGCAAGTCGATCCGCAGTTTGCATTCATGACCGCAGACTGGGACGGCAAGATCCGCATGGACCCGTCGTCGCGCTACGCGATGCAGCGGCTCGTCGCGTTGAAAGACCGCTACGACATCGCCTTTGCCTGCGACACCGACCACGACCGCCATGGCATCGTCACGCGCAGCGCCGGTCTGCTGGCGCCGAACCACTACCTCAGCGTCGCCATCGACTATCTGTTCCAGCACCGGCCGCAGTGGGGTGCGACGGTGGCGGTCGGCAAGACGGTGGTCAGCAGCACGATGATTGATCGGGTGGCTGCCCGCCTCGGCCGCGGTTTGTTCGAGGCTCCGGTCGGCTTCAAGTGGTTCGCAGCGGGCCTGTTCGACGGCAGTCTGGGCTTCGGCGGTGAAGAGAGCGCGGGTGCGTCATTCCTGCGCCGCGACGGCCAGGTCTGGACCACCGACAAGGACGGCATCGCGGCGGCGCTGCTGTCGGCCGAGATCACTGCCTGCACAGGGCGCGACCCGGGTCTCCTGTACCGTGATCTGTGCACGGAGTTCGGCGAGGTGTTTGCCGAGCGCATCGATGCACCGGCAACCCAGGCGCAGAAGCAGGCCTTGGCGAAGCTGACGCCAGCGCAGGTCACTGCGACCGAACTGGCAGGCGAGCCGATCACCAGCGTGATCGACAAGGCGCCGGGCAACGACGCGCCCATCGGCGGCATCAAGATCAGCACCAAGGGTGGCTGGTTCGCCGCGCGGCCATCTGGCACCGAAGACATCTACAAGATCTACGCGGAGAGCTTCCGCGACGACGCGCACCTGTACCGCCTGCTCGCGCAGGCACAGCGAATTGTCGATGCTGCAATCGACCCCAGGGAACCATCGTGATCATCCTGACCACCTTTCGGTGCGGCAGATCTACCTGCATGCGAACCCACTGCTTGAATGGCCGCTGACGCTGGAGTTGGCAGACGTTATGATTCGCGACGTGAGTCAACAGGGCGTCGTAGCGGTGGTTGCCCAGTCTGCGAGCCGCTCCGATCAAGCCACGCGGTGTTATCCACCCCCAGCAGATCGCCAATTCGCTCAACCGTGATATCGGCCGCCGGATACAGGCTCGCATTGGCCGGATCCAGGGCGTAGTGGCCCTGGCGCGGGAACACTGTGGTCACACGGCCGCCCAGCACCGTTTTCATTGCCGTCAGCAGCCGCAACTTGTCGTCAACCATGACGTATTGACGCGCCGGATAGTGGCGCTGCACCGCATCGAGCATCTGCTCCTTGTGCACGTAGATCAGCACGCGCCCACCTACTGCATCCCACAAACCAGAGCGCTGCACCTTGCGCGGCTGGAACACCACGTCGCCATCAGATAGGATCACCGTCGGGCCAGATCGACCCAGGTGCGCGATGACATCAAGCGTACGCGGATAAAGTCGCTCGGCGAAGGGGTAGTCGATCAGAAAGCTCGACATCAGGAGCAGCGGCTCATCGGCGGAACCGCCGTGTTCGGCGTTGGCGCGGTAGCGCTGCAACGCACCCAGGTAATCGGCGTAGCCCAGTTCCTTGCGCAGTTCTTCGAATATGGCCCAGTAGCAGTCCGAACTAGCGACGCCGAAAGTGGTCTCAAGGTGGCGCCGAAGGTCGAAGATGATGCGGTCGTTGTCGAGCAGCGTGTTGTCGACGTCCAGCAGGAACACTACATCAGCGCTCGCGTTGCAACTCATGCCCAATCCCGTGGGGTGTTTTCGGCATGAGCACCGAATTCATATCGCATCGCCGACTGCATTTGCATCTCCCACTTCATTGCGTTCGCTACATCATGCGATTGACCTGCGATAGGCATCGCTCTTCGTGCATCCCGAAATGATTGACAACTCTATCGACCCCTTCATAACGGGTCTGTGCGCCGCCGCACAGACCCGTTATGAACCGACCCGTACTGTGTGCACATGCCCGCAGGCTATACCCAGCCCTTGTACATTTTGCCCTTCGATCACCGCGCGTCGTTTGTGAGCGGCCTGTTCGGCTGGACCGATGCGCTCGGGCCCGGTCAGACTGCGCAAGTCAGCGCTGCCAAGCGGGTGATCTACGACGGATTCACGGCCGCCGTGGCTGGCGGTGTTGACAAAGCGCGGGCCGGCATTCTGGTAGACGAGCAATTTGGTGTTGACATCCTGCACGATGCAAAGGGTGCTGGCATCATCACCTGCGTGCCCACCGAGAAGAGCGGACAGGACGAGTTCGACTTCGAGTTTGGCGACGACTTCGCGCGGCACATCGAGGCCTTTGCGCCGGCCTTTTGCAAGGTGCTGGTGCGCTACAACCCCGATGGTGATGCGGCCATGAACCACCGCCAGGCAGTGCGCCTTCGGAGACTGTCCGAAACCCTTGTGGGTTGCCCATCCAGATTCATGTTCGAGCTGTTGGTGCCTGCCACGCCCGGGCAGCTTGCCGCCCTGGGCGCAGACGTACAAGCCTACGACCGCAAGCTCAGGCCCGCACTGATGCTGCGCGCCATCCGCGAATTGCAGGATGCGGGGGTCGAGGCCGATGTCTGGAAAGTTGAGGGCCAAGACAGCCGGGGCGACTGCGAGCGCATCGTGGCGATGGCGCGGCGCGACGGACGCGCGAACGTGGGCTGCATCGTGCTCGGGCGCGGTGAGAACGGGCAGCGCGTTCGTGCCTGGCTGACGACGGCAGCGATTGTGCCCGGTTTCATCGGCTTCGCGGTGGGGCGCACCACCTTCTGGGAGCCGCTGATCGCCTTGCGCGATGCAAAAATTACACGCGCGGCTGCGGTGGCCGAAATCGCCCGCCGCTACCGCCAGTGGGTCGATGTTTTCGAGCGGGCCAAGGGCGCGGCCGGTTCTTCAGAGACAGCGCTTGCAACGGTACTTGCTGGAGCCGTATAAGGCTGGGATCGATGCCCGCGCAGCAACTCGCCACTTCGCTGCACTTCGGTGAAGCACAGCTGGATGCATTGCAGCGTCAATCGTTCGAATATTTCCTGCGCGAGACCAACCTCGCGAACGGACTCGTCGCCGACAAATCGGAGCCAGGCTCGGCCGCCAGCATTGCCGCCGTGGGCTTCGCGCTGGCGGCTTATCCGGTGGCTGTAGCGCGTGGCTGGATGACGCGTACGGATGCGCTGGCGCGTACGCTGGCGCTACTGCGTTTCTTCTGGGCCAGCCCCCAAAGTATCGCGCCCGACGCGACCGGGCACAAAGGCTTTTACTACCACTTTCTCGACATGGGCACGGGGCAGCGCGCGGGCTTGTGCGAGGTCTCTACCATCGACAGCACGTTCCTCTTTGGCGGCATGCTGGCCGCTGCTGCGTACTTCGACCACGAGAATCAGGACGAGCATGCGGTGCGCACACTGGCCGACGCGTTGTACCGCCGGGCCGATTGGGCATGGGCATGCAATGGCGCAGCGACGGTGACGCACGGGTGGACGCCAGAGGGTGGCTTTCTGCCGTACCGCTGGAGCGGCTACGACGAAGCCACCTTGCTATACGTGCTCGGGCTCGGATCGCCGACGCACCCGCTAACGGCCGATAGCTACCTCGCCTGGACCTCGACCTACGAGTGGAAAACGATCTACGGCCACGAGTTGCTCTACGGCGGCTCGCTTTTCATCCACCAGTATTCGCACATCTGGCTGGATATGCGCGGCATCCAGGATACCTTCGCCCGCGACAAGGGCATCGACTACTGCGAGAACAGCCGCCGCGCAACCTATGTGCAGCGCGAGTACGCGATCCGCAATCCGCTCGGGTTTGCAGGCTATGGTGAAAACTTCTGGGGCCTGACCGCGAGCGACGGGCCGGGCTGGACGACGCGCCGCATCCAGGGCATTGAGCGCAATTTCTTCGACTATACGGCGCGCGGCGCGCCGTATGGACCCGACGACGGAACCGTTGCGCCCTGGGCCGTAGCTGCATCGTTGCCGTTTGCGCCCGAGATTGTGCTGCCGTCGCTGCAGCACTTTCAGGACGTCTATCCACAAGTCACCGGCGAATACTGCTTCAAGTGCAGCTTCAATTTGAGTTTTCTGGACGCGGGCGAAAGCGGCGGCCCCACGGGCTGGGCGTCGCCCTATCACTTCGGCATCAATGTCGGCCCGGTAGTGCTGATGTGCGAGAACTACCGCTCCGATTTCCTCTGGCGCTTGATGCGTGGGTGCCCTTATGTCGTGACCGGGTTGCGGCGGGCCGGATTCAAGGGCGGCTGGTTATGACGACCCTCGGACAACTTTCGCCTTCTCGCCGCCCGCGGGTTTCCGATCAACTCAAGCCCGCTGGGCTAAAGGAATAATCCATGGACATGCGTACAAGTCCCCCTGACGCCGCTCCTGACCTGCTGGCAAACGGACACGGTGATGGTCAAGCAGCGTTGAAGGATCCCGTCTGCGGCATGAGCGTCACAACCCAGTCGTTTCATAAACTGGAGCATGACGGCCGACCCTACTACTTTTGCAGCGTGGGTTGCAAATCCAGATTTTCTGCGGATCCCGCGAGTTTTACCAGGCAAAAGGCGACGACCGGGATTGCAGGAACGACGCCAGCGGCCAGCGCCACCGCCCCAGCGCCCGCCCCTACTCCCGCGCCCCGCGTCCGGTGCCGCCACGCCAGCGGGCATTTACACCTGCCCGATGCACCCGGAGATCCGGCAGGACCACCCTGGCGCGTGCCCCAAATGTGGCATGGCATTGGAGCCGGTGCTGCCGACGCTGGAGGAAGACGAAAACCCTGAATTGCTCGCCTTCACGCGTCGCTTCTGGTGGACGTTGCCATTCACCGTAGTGGTGACCACTCTGGCCATGTTTGGCCACCGGTTCGGCTGGTTCGACATGGCCGTGCAGAGCTGGATCGAACTGGTGCTCTCATTGCCGGTGGTGTTGTGGGCGGGCTGGCCATTCTTCGTACGCGGCGTGCAGTCAGTTCGTCAGCGCAGCCCGAACATGTGGACTCTGATCAGTCTGGGTACCGGCGCTGCGTTCGTCTACAGCGTGGTCGCCACGCTGGCGCCCGGTGTGTTCCCCGGGTCATTCATCTCGATGGGCCGGGTGGCGGTCTATTTCGAGGCGGCCGTCGTCATCATCTCGCTGACGCTGCTGGGCCAGATGCTTGAGTTGAAGGCGCGCTCCAAGACCTCGGCGGCGATCAAATCGCTGCTCGGACTGGCGCCCAAGACGGCGCGCCGCGTGAATGCGGATGGCAGCGAAGAAGACGTGCCGCTGGCGCATGTGCACGAGGGCGACAGCCTGCGCGTTCGCCCGGGCGAAAAAGTGCCGGTCGACGGCGTCGTTGTGGAGGGCAGCAGCGCGCTTGATGAATCGATGTTGACCGGCGAGCCGCTGCCGGTTACCAAGCGGGTCGGCGACAAGTTGATCGGTGCCACGCTCAACACCAGCGGCGCGCTGGTGATGCGTTCGGAGCACGTGGGCTCGGCCACGGTGCTCGCGCAAATCGTGCAGATGGTGGCGCTGGCGCAGCGTTCCCGGGCGCCGATGCAGCGCATGGCGGACCAGGTGGCAGGCTGGTTCGTCTACGGCGTGGTGGGAGTAGCCTTGCTCACTTTCTTTGGCTGGGGGCTGTTTGGCCCTGCGTCGGGCTGGGTCTTCGGCCTGATCAACGCAGTGTCCGTGTTGATCATTGCCTGCCCGTGCGCACTGGGCCTGGCGACGCCGATGTCGATCATGGTGGCAACCGGTCGTGGCGCCACCCAGGGCGTGTTGTTTCGCGATGCGGCGGCAATAGAGAATCTGTGCAAGGTGGATACGCTACTGGTCGACAAGACCGGCACGCTGACCGAAGGGCGGCCCGCGTTCGAACGTGCCGTGGCGGCGCCGGGTTTCGACGAGAACGACATTCTGCGGCTGGCAGCAAGCCTGGACCAGGGCAGCGAACATCCACTGGCAGCGGCAATCGTTGCAGCCGCCCGCGAACGCAGCCTGGTGCTCGACAAGCCCGTCGAGTTCGACTCCGCATCAGGTATCGGCGTCAGTGGCGTTGTGGCCAGCAAGAAACTTGCGCTCGGCAACACGGTGTGGATGCAGCAA
>JAJAZK010000088.1 GCA_026785765.1 Rhodoferax sp.
CGCAGCCGCCCATGGACCTCAAAGTAGCGCGTGGCCACACTGAACTGGCTGGCGCTCAAAGCGGCTGAGTCGGCGGGTAGTTCCTTTTGTGCGTCTGCAAGGTTGCGCAGGGGTGCCCGATCCCTGGCGCTGACCAGTTTGCGCGCCTGCGCCAGTTCCAGTCCGGCGATGCTGGCCGCGATCACCTCCGCCGACGCAGTATTGAGGTTCAACGGGGTGCGTGCCGGCAGCAGGACGAGGTGCGGCTGCAGGATACGCAGACTCGCGGCGGAAAGACCCAACCACTGCAATTGCTCGAGCCGCCGCGGCCGCAATTGCGCCACCGGCTTATCAAGCGTATCGGGCGCCACCGATATTGCCAACAGCAGTTGCTCCACCATCTTGTCCAACTCGCTGATGTCCAGTCCCATCAACTCAAACAGGCGTGCGAAAGCCTGTTGGTCCGGCTCGGAGACCTTGCCATCCGCGATCAGATTGGCAATATTCATCCGGCCCTGGGCGTCGACGATGCGCCCGGACAGGAATACATCGTCGGCGTCTTCGGTATTCTGGCGGTCGAGCGCGAGGAAACTGCTCAAGCGCGACTGCTGCAGAACAACCGCCCACGGTTCACCCAGATGGTCGGAGCCGCTGGCGCGGGCATCTTCGCGCAGGATCAGCCGCGCCCAGTCCAGTGCCCCGCCCAGCACCCAGCTCGCCTGCACTTGTGCGCGTTCGTTGCGCTCAACCTCGATATTGCGCCACTGACGCCACAAGGCGGCGCTGGCCAGGGTGGCCACCAGGGCCACCGTCAACATCGCCAGCAGCAGTGCAGCCCCACGCTGGCGTTTCATGGGCTGCCCGCCACCAATGTTGGTTTGACCCAGTCGCGCGTCAATCTTCCATCCACCGACTGCCCGGATGACAAGCTCAAGACCAGGCGCACGCCGTCCGGCAAGACGGTCTGGCCCGCCGCGAATGCTGCGCCCGCGGCGGCGGCACTGGGCAAAGGGCTGCTCCAGGCGTTGTTTGGAAAGTAGAAAATATTCCATTCGTCGATGGCGGCAACGACGGTTTCAGCCCTGCGCAACTCTTCGGTCGGGTTTTGGCCCCATGCCGCTGCGTCGACCCAGGCCTGGCTCAGGGCCAGGCGTGTGCGCAGCGGGCCCGACTGCCAGCGCAGGAACTGCCGCTGACCGTCGATCATGCGCGCGCCCCACGCGACGACCCGTACATGGCCCGCATCATTGAGGGGGATCAGCTCCTCCTCAACCCCCGCAGCCGCGCCGCCGTGCCAGCGTGTGATTCGCAATACGCGCCCATCAAAATCCATACCTCCAACCGGTGGCAACTGGGTGACGGAGTCCAGATCGCGACCCCACTGCGACAAGGCAATCTGCAGCGTCAGCACATCCGCACTGAAGCGCTTGGTCTGCTCTTGCGCGCCCAACATCGCGTCCACGCCGCGCCAGGCCATTACCGACATCAATGCCATCACGGCCAGGGCAACCAGCACTTCAACCAGCGTGAAACCTTGGCCGTTACGGCGCAGCGCCCTCACGGCGCCACTCCCACCACGGTGGCCAGCCGTGCGACCGTGTAATCACCGTCGAGCACCTGTGCGTCGACCCGGCGGAAATTCGGATTGGCAGTGGGCGTCACTGTGAGACGGCCGCCAAAAGAACGCTGCGCCTGGTCACAGGCAAAATTCGACTCACCCATGGGCGGCGCCTGCCGGGTCAGCCGGATGCGCACCAGTTCGTTCTCCGCGCACATCCGCGCGAGCAGGCTGTCCGCCTGGCGCTGCGCATGGTTGGTGAGCGTAATGGTGGCTTGCACTCCCGCGATCAAGGCAACCGCGACAATTCCCAGCGCCACCAGTACCTCAATCAGCGTGAAGCCGCGCAGCCGCCGCTTCATGGTGCGCGTTCCGCCGCCTGGGCGTCGACCAGTACGCTAAAGGGACGCAGGCCGTCGGTCTGCACACGTACCGCGTACCGGCCAGCACTCAGCACGATCTGCTGCGCTTCAATGATGGGCTCCGGGCCCAGCATCACACGGGTCGCCCCGCTGACCACCGTTCCTTCGACCAGCCACTCCTTGCGCACCGGTTCTTCCGAACCCGGGCCGAGAATTTCGAAGCCAGTGGCACCGCCCAACCACAACGCAGCGGCGCCGCTGGCGCGTGACTGGGCGCGGGCCGCGTCGAGCATGGCCGCCAGGCGCTGGCCGTCGCGCTCCAACTGGTTGGCCGTGCTGTCGCGCAACGCGAAACCAACACCTGCTCCCGCCATGGCAACGATGGCTAATACCAACATCAACTCCAGCAGTGTGAAGCCGCCGATGCGGCTACGACTATTGCCAGGATCCGACATCTGCGTTCTTGCCGTCCCCGCCCGGCTGTCCGTCTGCGCCAAACGACAGGACATCCACCTCACCCTTGAGACCAGGGTTCAGGTACTGGTAGGGGTTGCTCCACGGATCGTTCGGCAACTTGTCCAGGTAGGCCTTCCAGTTCTGCGGAATCGGCCCAACCGTGGGCTTGCTTACCAGCGCTGCCAAACCCTGCTCCGCGGTCGGGTACCGCTGGTTGTCCAGCTTGTAGAGCTTGAGCGCCTGCACCAGATTGTTGACATCCGTCCTGGCTGCCGTGGCGCGCGCGTCGTCTGCACGGTCGAGCACATTGGGAACAATCAAGGCGGCGAGCACGCCAATGATGACCAGCACCACCATCAGCTCGATCAGCGTGAAACCGCGTCGGCGGTTTTGTCGCGCCACCATCGAAAAGCCGGTCATACGTTTACCTCGGAACAGAGCCAAAATCGGCGACCACTGCTGCATGATAATCGGCCATGGCCTCAAAATGGGTTCCCCGGATACTGAGCTTTGCCGTATGGGCTGCGGCTGCTTACAGTGCCAGTTACTGGGTGCTACTGCACAGCGGCACCGACAATACGCCTGGCGTTGCCGGTTCGAGCGTGGCGACGGCCGCGCCGGGCAGCGCGGACAGCCTGGAACGCATTTTCGGACGTACCGCAATCGCTCCCGTCGTACTTGCATCGGCGCCGGCGGCACCGGCGGCGCCGGGTATCGATCCAGCATCGCGTTTTGCGCTTACCGGCGTGGTGGCGAGCCGGGGCAATACCGGCTTGGCCTTGTTGTCGGTGGATGGCAAGGCCGCCAGGCCGTTCCGGGTTGGCAGCCAGGTCGACAGCAGCTTCAAGCTCAGCGCGGTCGCCGGACGTTCGGCTACCCTCGTACCCGACGACGGTGGACCTACCGTAACGATCAGTCTTCCGGTCTCGGGACGCTTGACTGCAGAATTCCGCCCAACGCCTGCGCTGGCAGCATCCGCGGCTCGCCCGATGAACTGAGGCAGAACCTGCCGAAGGCCTGACTGCTGCGCAGCGCAGCGCACACCATCTTGACCCGCCAAGAGATCGGCATCACAACGGCACGCCCAGTTGCAGCAGTCATCAGCG
>JAJAZK010000089.1 GCA_026785765.1 Rhodoferax sp.
CCACTCCAGTGGCTTTCACTGTGGCCTCGTTCACGTCGGTTATCTTGCCGTCCAGGCTGATCGTGACCAGTGGATCCAGGCTCGCCTCGAGCAGGCTGCGGGCATACTGCGAGGCCTGCTTCTGGGCGGTGATGTCTCGGGCTGCAGCAAACACGCCCAGCACATTGCCGTCCACGTCCTTGTAAACCGATGCGTTGTAAAGCACGTCGATCAGGTTGCCGCTTGTCTGTTGGATCGTAAGGGGGTAGTCCGCCACGAAGCCATCGGCGAACACCCTTTGATAACCTTTGCGGGCCTTGTCGGGTTCGGTAAAGTAATTGGAGAAATCGCTACTGACGAGTTCTTCGCGGGCCACTCCAGTGGCTTTCACTGTGGCCTCGTTCACGTCGGTTATCTTGCCGTCCAGGCTGATCGTGACCAGTGGATCCAGGCTCGCCTCGAGCAGGCTGCGGGCATACTGTGAGGCATGCTTCTGGGCGGTGATGTCTCGGGCTGCAGCAAACACGCCCAGCAGTTGCCGGTCCCGGTCGTAAAAGGTGCTCGCGTTATAGGACACCAGGGTTTTCACACCCTCCCTGCTGAGTGCCACCAATTCGTAATTGGCGACCTTGGTTTCCCGCAGCACCTTGTCGATGCCTGCCTGTGCCGAGTCCGGGTCGGTGAAGTAACGCTTGAACGGCGCTCCTATGAGTTCATCGCGCGTACACCCGGTCAGCTGCTCCATTTGTCTGTTGACGTCAGTGATGTAGCCTTTGGGATCGGTGGTCATCAGCGCATCGATGCTGGACTCGATCAGGGAGCGCGTATAGAACTGCTGGTCACGCAGGCGCTGATCAAGCCTGTTTTGCTCATCTTCCAGCCGTTTGCGTTCCGTGTTGTCAGTGCTGATCAGCAGGTAGCCGATGACCTCGTCCCGCGGGTCGCGCAGCGGAATGACAGATATGACCGCCGGAAAGCGGCTACCGTCTTTACGGATGTAGTTCAACTCGTAAGTTTCTTCGATCCCTCGATGTGCCTTGAAAACCAGCGTCTCAAAGCCCGGCGGCACACGAGTATTCAACTCAATGCTCAAGGCCTTGGCGAGGACCAACAACTCCTTCGGGTCGAAGATGTCAGCCAGGTTCACGTGATGCACCACCTCTGCCGCCAGATAACCAAGCATGCGCTCGGCACCAGCGTTGAAAATCTGGATCAATCCCTGGGCGTCCGTGGCGATCTTGGAGAGTTTGGTGCTATTGAAAACAGCCTGATGCAAGGCCTGTTTCATCAGCAAGGGGTCTCCGAGCACATGCTCTTGAATGGAGCCGTCCGGCTGTGCGGCAGTTGCCGGCTCAACGGTGGCTGAACCGGTCTTCTTTTGGCGCATGGATCCCTTTGGTTGGGTTCAGCTGTTATCGACTGATGCGTGCATTGGGGAACTGGTCCGCACCGCGCTCCGAAAACAACGGCCGATCAAGGAAAGCACACAAATTGGCACCAGATGCGATCCAGTCTTACACACCTTCTCCCGATTATGGGCGAAATGGCGCACTGCCGGAGCGACCATCGCCTGCAGTTGGAGGAGGAGCAGTGGTTGAGACAATGCTCTGCCGTGGGCATTTGATGTAAATCCATTGCGACGATCTGTACGTCGGCTTCCTGCGATTACTCGCGTCTCGCACCCTTGTGGCCGGCATGGAAAAAGGAAGATGACAGAACGTCCATGAAAAGCATTGCACCCGATGTGCCCGCCATGCTGGTGCAATCGACAACCCTTCCAGTTTCCGCGCAATCCGGCCTGCGCCAAGGTGTAAAAGTGTTCCGGGACCTGTTCCTGCCCTGGCGTGTACCGGTCAATAATGTCGCTGTGTACTTGCATCGACTTAAAGAACTCCATCGACCAGCTGCGGGCTATGACACCAGTCGGGACGCCAACCATTCAGGCCATTTTTTGCTTGGTAGTCTGTGGTTGCCGGACCTGCAGGAGGCGTCCAAACCGGCGCCTGGCTTGGTAGCGCGGGCTACGAGCACTCCGAACGCTGAAAAATTCGATGACAAGGCAGTCATTGCGGCGCCTGTAGGCTTGGCCCAGTCGCTTTGATGGCCCAGCCTCAACATCCCGCCACAATGCCCGATGCAGATGTGGCACAACGCCGCCTTGTGCAGGTTCTGTTTGTCGGCGTCTTCATGGCGGCACTCGATTCGGCGATCGTGGCGCCGGTCATTCCTGCGCTGCGTGCGGCCTTTGGCATCGACAACCGCACCGCGGGCCTGTTAACCACCGTTTTCGCCCTCAGTTCGATGTGCAGCACTGCGCTGATGCCTCACTTGAGCGACCGCCACGGCCGCCGCCCGGTGTATCTGGCCAGTGTGGCGCTCTTTGCGATCGGCTCGCTGTGCATCGCAGCCGCTCCGAGCTTCGACCTGCTGCTGGTCAGCCGCGCAATCCAGGGCATTGGTGCAGGCGGCATCGCTCCGGTGGCCAGTGCCGTGATTGGCGATGTGTTCACGCCTGAGCGTCGCGGCCGTGTATTGGGCCTGATTGGCGCCACGCACGGCATGGCCTTTGTGCTCGGGCCGCCGCTGGCGTCCTTGCTCACTTCCACGCTGGGTTGGCGCTGGCTGTTTCTGGTGAATATTCCCGTCGCCATCGTCGTGCTGGTATTGGGTGCCCGCAGCCTGCCGCGACAACGCAGCGACGCGGCACCCGGGCCGATTGACATACCCGGAATTGCGGTCACCCTGATGTTCCTGCTGTGCCTCGTGATGGGTATCACACGTCTGCCGGACTCAGCCACCGGGATGCTGTTGTTGCCTTGGTTCCTGGTCGCCAGTGGTGCCATGCTGGCAGCTTTGGTGGCGATTGAGAACCGCCAGCCGCAACCGCTGATTCCAATACACCTGTTTGCCAACCGGCAATTGGCTTATGCCTACCTGCTGACGCTGGGTGTGGGATTCTCCATGGGTGGCATCGTGTTCCTGACCACGCTGGCCACACTGGCCTATGGTGTCAGCGTCGAGCACGCCGGGCTGGCGCTACTTCCGCTGGTGCTGTGCTCGATGGTTGGCTCCATGGCCGCCGGGCGGCTGCTCAACCGTCTGGGTGCGCGCCGCCTGATGCTCTTTGGTTTCGCGTTATTGACTCTGGGATACCTGCAGAGCGCGATGCCACAGACCGGCTTTGCTGCGTTTGTGGTGTCGTCCGTGCTGGTGGGTATCGGCCTGGGTGTAGTGGTCAGCGGCGCGCTGCGCTCGATTGCGATCGATGAAGCGCCGCCAGCACTCAGGGGCACCGCACAGGGGCTCATCAATATCTTCAATGCAGTAGGCACGCTGTTAGCCGTCACCTGCATCAGCGCCATTGCTGACTTTGGCGGTGGCGGGCTGACGGGCTTTGGGTACGCATATCTGGCATTGGGATTGAGCATGCTCCTGATGTCGATCATCGCGTTCGGGCTCAAAAATCGGTCGACCGCCGCTCTGGCCAGGCAAACTACCTCGATCAGCACATAGCTACCCTTGGTCCTTATTTGAAATGACTCTCGCGCCCGTTCGACCTTGAGAGCAGAGCACGGCATGCGCACGCAGGCGCCTCACGACTTGCTCACTAATATGTAAATCATTGCGGACAAAAATTGAGCATTTGACAAAAACGTTGGACAAATGCCAGCCACCTCAGACCTCAGCTCAGTGCTCGACCAGCAGCTTCTCCTGCAATTTGGAGGCAGGCTAAAGCAAGCTCGAGTCAAACAGAGGCTTACGACGACCCAGACGGCTGAGAGAGCGGGCATCTCTCGTATGACGCTTCGCGCCGTAGAGACCGGCGAACCCACCCCGACGATGGGTAGCTATCTGCGCGTAATGGGTGCGCTCGGGGTATCGAAAGACCTGGCGCTTGTAGCAAGCGAGGCACGGCAAGCCTCTGTGCAGCGCGACACCCCCACGCGGAGCTCGGGAGGGTTGACGGTCGCCGCAGTTGACTCGCAGCATGAGCTGCAAGACTTGCAAAGCTTGATGCTGCACCAGGAAGCCGTGCACCTCATGCGCAAGCAGCCGGAGCTGATTCAGCAGGCCCTCAATACGCTGGAGCGTTGGCGCCTGGCAGGAAACTCGAGCTCCCGATTCCTCTGGGACGAGTGGTCCGTCATCGTGCATCGTCGAGCTTGGCGCAGGGCACTTTCACAGACACGACGCTCCAAGGAGCTCCGGCAAGCGTCGCCGCTGGCCACGGTGCTACCGCCGGAAACTCGACAACGCATCCTCCTGGAAGTTCAACGGCTGAAGAGGGACGTGCCGCCCGGTTCTGTAGCAACGCTTTCACCGTCAGGTTCGGCGGAGGGGGTGCAGCATGGAACGTGAGGACCTGGAACACTTGATTCGCGCCGCCGCGGATGCCACGAAGGAGTATGAGTTCGTCATCATCGGCAGCCAATCGATTCTCGGATCCATCCCTTATCCCCCGCCGGAGCTCAAGATGTCGATGGAGGCGGATATGTATCCCCTGAATGCCCCGAAAAATCGGACATCATCGACGGGGCGATTGGAGAGGGGTCCTGCTTCCACGACACGCACCGCTACTACGCTCAGGGCGTAGGATCGCAGACGGCCATTCTTCCGGTCGGGTGGCAAGAGCGGCTGCACCGCGTGCAGACGCGCGGCACAGACCTCAAGGTGGGCCTGTGTCTTGACGTGCTCGACCTGTTCATGTCCAAGGCCTTCGCCAATCGGGAAAAAGACAGGGAGTTCAACATGGCCTTGCTGAAACACGGCTTCGTGACGCTGCCGCAAGCCGTGGACACGGTTGCTCGAATGCCAATTGACGACAAGAGCAAGCGGGAAATGCGAGCTCGCATCCGTCGCTGGGCAAGGATGCTCAGGGAGCGAGGCTTCGACGTGCCCGACGCATGAAGCCGGCATGCGCACCGACATGCCGTTTTGCGTGGCAATTTCGCCGGCTTGCAGCCCGCTCCGCGATGTCTGCTGTTGGTCGAAAACGGTCAAGACTGGTGACTGGTGCCAAGTACCGATTGGCAGCGGTCAGCGCCGCAATGGCGACGGCCTGGTACGGAAACCTGCTCGACACTCGTACCGGCATGGGCTCCCATGCCCGA
>JAJAZK010000090.1 GCA_026785765.1 Rhodoferax sp.
GGGTCGAAGAACGCGAACTGCTGCTGGTAACGCAGCATTTTCAGCGGCGGTTCTCCAAGCACGGTGATGAACAGTGCCGGGCGCTCGGGCGTGGCCAGCGCGAACATTATCTGGTGCGCCAGTGTGGTTTTGCCGGATCCGGGAGGCCCCGCGATCAGATTGAAGGAGTACTCCGGCAGCCCCCCGCCCAAGATCGTATCGAGCCCGGGCACGCCGGTAGCGAGTCGGCGAATCGCCACTTTGTCGTTCATGCTTGCTTCTCCTTTCGCGAATGCGGCGTGTCCTGATTCCAGAGCGCGCCCAGCAGCCGCCCGGTCAACGGTTCTCCAATCATGTTGGCCAGCAGTTCGGTGAATGTCAGCAGCAGCGCAGCGCCGGCGTCCGCGGCCACCGAAGCCTCCTGGCCGTCGAAGCGAGCCGCAAGTTGCGCCAGCGCGTCGGCACTGTTGCCCAAAGCCGCATTGGTCGCCAGCCACGGGAACTTCTTGGTCGTGAGGTGCAGCGCGCGACCGAATAGCGCGTCCACGCCGCGCGCGCCGATCACCGGTTCCAGCCGTTCGGCCATTTGCCGCCACTGCGTGATCGCGACCCGCGCATCCACCGGCTCAGCGCGATCACTGGCGCCGGTCGGCGCCAGTAAGGTTGGCACGGCGTCACGGCGCATTTCCTCACCTCTCTTCGTCATCGGAACTGCTCCAAAAAACTGCGCAGGCCTTTCCATGCTCGGGCGAGAACGGCTGGGCGTTGATAGCACTAGTGTCCACATTCGCAGCCGCGGGGTCTGTTCGCTGACGCACATAGACGTCTGGACGGCGCAGCTTGCCGGGTTCGCGCGCTGACCTTGGCAATGTTGGGCATCGCACAGACCCACAGCCAGTGCACGGGACAGTATCGGACTGCAAACCACTGAAGGCATTGATGAAACAGCACCCTAAAACCGTAGCCGCCACGACCACTATCCGGCTCGGGCAGGCGCCAGAGCCGCTGGACCGCGCGCAATTCAGCGCGCGTTACCGGGCTTCGTTCAAGGACCCGGCATTTCGCCCGGAAGACGGGGCGATCGGTCGACTCGAGGAGATTGCCTGGGACGCCTACAGGGAGGGGCGCAAGGCGCCGTTCACGCAAAAGGCTGGTGTCGGGTACGCTGACCCGGATTACGATCTTTCGGTCGAGTGGACCGAGACCCGGCGGCGCCTGGAGGCGGCCCAACAGGTGTGGGCGGACCCGGCTACGCCGTCGCGTGTTCTGCTGATCTGCGGATCGGCCCGCAACGACGGCACCTGCCCGGGGGAAATGTCCAAGTCCTTCCGCCTGCTGGGCACGGCGCGGGAAGTGCTGGAACAGGCCCGCGGCGACGAAAAGATCCAGTGTGATGTGCTGGACCTGAGCCTGATCACCTCTGACTACGGCCGCAATATCCACCCCTGCAAGGGTTGCGTATCGACGGCGATGCCCCTTTGCCATTGGCCCTGCAGTTGTTACCCCAACCACGGGCAGAACCAGACCAACGACTGGATGGCCGAGATCTACGAACGTTGGACTGCGGCCCATGCGGTCATCATCGTGACACCGGTCTACTGGTACCAGAGCCCGAGCCCGTTGAAACTGATGATCGACCGGCTGGTCTGCGCTGATGGCGGTAACCCCGATCCCACGGCCACCGGTGGCAAGGATGCCGCATTGGCAAAGAAGCTGGAAATGGCCGGCTGGGACTACCCGAAGCATCTGGCCGGTCGTGTCTACGGGCTGGTGGTGCATGGTGATGTGGCCGGTATCGAAGGCACGCGGCGGGCGTTGTCGGATTGGCTCGACTGGATGGGATTCATCGACGCCGGCGCGCAGGCACGGTTGGACCGCTTCATCGGGTACTACGAACCCTATGCGACGAGCCACGACGCTCTGGACCGCGACCTGCCGATGCAAGAGGAGACCCGCAACGTGGCGCGTGCAGTCGCCAAGGCCGTATCCGAGCTGCGCGCCGGGCGGCTGGCGGCAGCCCAGCCACGGACCACCCGGCCACGGCCGAAGTGAGTGCACGCGCGCTGATTTCAGGACTGAGTCAACGAGCGCAGGAGAAGCGTGATCCCATCCGGCCGCCCGACGGCCAGCCGCTTGATACCGCAAGCTGCGAACAACGCCATCATTGCGCACCCATGAACATCCCTCAACGAACCGCCTGAAAGGAACCGCCATGCCTCAAAAAGCCTGGAGCGACAAGCGCGAGCGCCAATACACGCATATCAAGGACAGCCTGATCGACCGGGGCAAGCCTTTGCCTTTGGCCGAAGAGATTGCGGCACGCGTGGTTAACAAAGAGCGGGCGCAACACGGCGAGTCCGTCGAAGCGAGCCCCTCCTCGATCAACGACATGTCCGCCGGGCGGCGCGGCGGCTTGCGATCGCACCACGGCGCAGGTGGTCGAACCGTTCTCCAGCTTCGCAACGAGGCGAGGCAGCGTGGCTTGACGGGGCGGTCATTTATGAACAAGGCGCAGCTCGAGAAGGCGTTGACGCAATGAATGCGCCCAAACCGGGCACTGGCGAGGTGGTAGAGACGCCACCCGTGGCTGCTGCAGAGGCGCGCGCCGTGGCGCCCGCAAGGATCAGCGCAACCGAGGCAGTGACCCGCTCGCGGCTGCTGACAGTGGGCATGGATGCCCTGTTGGTCGAGGTCGCAGCACTGTTGTCGAGCGCGCAGATCAGCGTGGTGGTGGTGTGTGATGCCGCTGGCATGGCGATGGGCACCATCACCGAGACCGTGCTCGTCAGGCGCCTGGGTCTGGGTCAGGCCGACTTCTTCACCACCCGTGCAGGCGATGTGATGACGCGTGAGATCACGCACTGCGCGCCCGACGATGGTTTGTCTGAAGTGCTCGCCATGATGCACGAGCGCGAGTTGATTCATGTGCTGGTCGTCGAAGCCGGTAACAAGCCACTCGGGGTGCTCAATGCGCGCGACGGACTGCGCGCGCTGCTGGCGGCGGGCAACACAGAAGAGGAATTGCTGCGCAACTACGTGATGGGCATCGGTTACCAGTGAAGGTGCGCCACTGACCATAACGAACGGCGTCCCGACCGAAGAGCGCCAGCAAGTGGGCCCGATCCCGGCTCCTGCATGACGCAGTAGCCAATGAACGCGCACCGCTGCCGCCGCAGCCAGGGTGGCCAGCCACCTACGCCCAGCCAGCAAGGATGTCAATCACCGCCGCCCCCGAGGTTCTTGGTTTTATGGAGGCGACAATTATTGTGACGCTGGGGAAGGCGAGCCACCGATCCAGATCGTCTGCCGTGGTCACGAGGCCTCCGGCGCCGCCGAGAAAGCCCTCGCCCCCGTCCAGCGGCACCGCCTGGCCAAACGCCTCCACGTGACCCTGGGCCAGCGCTTGACCAGACACCGGCATCGCGCCGCGAAAAGCCGTTGCTGATTCCTCAAGTGACACTCCCCGAATCACTCAAACAGCGTCCCGGCCGCTAAAGCGGCGTTTGCGACCCGGCCTCAGCCGATCCTTTGCGGGTCGTCATCGCCCTGCGCCATCTCGGGTCGCGCCCGGTGGCCCCGGCTATCGTGTTTTGCAAGCTCCGTTCCGACCGCACGCTTGAGTTTTCGCACTGCGCCTTCGATGGCCTGATGGGCATTGCTGGCGTTGTCTTTCACCACGATGGCGTCCAGGCCCACCAGCCTGGCCTCCAGCGTGCAATGGATGTCGTCGTCGCCCGACTTCGCCTGGCTGTTGACGTCCGAGAGATGGGCCTCGACCCGCGTGACACGTTCGGCAAAACGCGCCATGGCGTCTTGCACGACCTTCTGCAGGTGGTCAGCCATGAGGTGACCGCCGTCGGTGTTGGGATCGGAGTGAAGCAGGATTTGCATGATGTCCTTTCAAGTGTTGCTAAAAGTGCTTGCCGTCTGTGACGACAACCGGGGGAGCGCGGCGGTGTTTGGTCTGGCGCGTCATGCGGCGGCGCAACTCGATTTCCTCGGTAAGCAGTGCGCAACACGACGCCCGTCGCTTTGGACGGGGAAAAAGTTGTTCGCCAAGTTGGCGTTGAGCGGCGGGCACTGGTGATTGGGGTGATATCACATCTCCTCAATTAAGTGTCAAGCCGCGCGGATGATCTTAGCCACACGAACATAACTCATACTTCACCAGATGTAAGGCGTTCCACCGCTTGCTGCGCCAGCGCTGAATCAGTCGCCTCGGCAAAAGCAATGTGGATGCCGTCGGGGTCGACCACCATCACCGTCTCGCCTGGAAATCGTGCCTTGGCGACCGAACAATTTTTTGTACCACTCTGAGGCGACGCTAAGGTCTTTGACGGCCACGCTGGCTAAAGCGTTGTTGATGGACATGCTGTTTTCGGGTCGTTTCCTGGCAGCGAAGGATGCTGGTTTCAGCGCCTGTAGTCTGTGCGCTGGGGCACACACCTGTCCACAATCCACGAAGCACGTTGTTTCGCTCCCATGTGCGTTACCCAACAGACCGCTGTATGCGAGGGGGCTGTAATGAGTTCCTGTGGCGCCGCAATGCGCACTTTCCGCCCGTACAACTTTCAGGAGCCCGCCATGACCGCGCACGCGACCATAAACGACCATGTGACCTACAGGCCCGGCGACGGTGCGCCGCTGGAGATCCCGATAGGGCCCGTCGAAGTTGAGCTGACAGCAGACAGCGCTACGCTAAGCTGGACTGAAGAAAACGGCGCCGCTGGTTTGACGGCCATTCCGCTGACCCAGTACAAGGAGTACGTGCGCCAGAAGCGAATTACGCTAACGTGAAAACACCGCTTTCATCGCCGCAGATTTGATAGCTGTCGGCGCCTGCTAAAGGTGCGTCGTTCAAATGTCGGCCTTTGAAAGTGGCGGTGGCGCGCCGCCAGCGCTGTCTTTGGTGTGCACCTGCACAGTGTCAGTGGATGCCGTGCCGGCGCTACTGGAGTCTTCCGGGTTGACCACGGAACCTGCAGCGGAACCGCCCAACGCGCCGACGACGGCACCCACAGAGCCGCCCACCACCACGCCCACCGGGCCGGCCACGGCGACGCCAATCGCAGCACCCGTCGCTGCACCGGCCAGCATGCCGCCAGCCACATATACCGACTTGGCTTCGCGCTCGGCTTCCTCGGGTTCCAACGAAAACTGTGCCGCGGACGCCGGGTCCTGCGAGGGAACGCCGTGGCCGGGATGGGCCTGCTCGGCAAGGTCTTCGTCGGCTTCTGCGGCGTTTGGCGGAGCGGTGGGGGATAGGTTCATGAGGAGTCTCCTGGGAGTTCGATGATGAGATGCGCACGACGCTCGAGCGACAAATTGTTATACCGCCCGCTCTGCACCGCCTGCGTCATCCTCTTTGCCAAAAGGCTGTAGGACAGCCGCCACCCCTGGCGGCACCGCCGACGGGCAAGCCCAAAAGCATACCAACGACTGGATATCCAGGATCGTCGAATGTGTGTGCCGGGATCCGGCTTCTTTCAAACCATTGCACGGGCGTCGACCCAGGTATCGAACTGTTTGGCGTCGACGATGCCAAGCGCCAGCGCCGCTTCGCGCAGCGTCTTGTGGTGCTTGTCCGCGAACTGCACGATCTGCGCGCAGCGCTTGTACCCGATATGAGGTGCGAGCGCAGTCACCAGCATCAGCGAGCTTTGCACCAGTTGCTCCACGCGCGCCGTGTCGACCTCGATGCCGGCAATGCAGTGGCGCGCAAAACTGTTCATTGCGTCGGACAGCAGGCGCAGGCTGTCGAGTGTGTCGAGCACGATCAGCGGCTTGTACACGTTGAGCTCGAACTGGCCCTGGCTGGCGGCGAAGCCGATTGCGGTGTCGTGGCCCATCACCTGTGCGCAGACCATGGCCAGCGCCTCCACCTGGGTCGGGTTCACCTTGCCCGGCATGATCGAACTGCCGGGTTCGTTCTGCGGCAACAGCAGCTCCCCCAAGCCCGCGCGCGGGCCACTTCCCATGAGGCGGATGTCGTTGGCGATCTTGGTCAGCGCAATGGCCAGCATGCGCAGGCTGGCGTGCAGCGCCACCAGCGCCTCGTGCCCGGCCATGGCGGCAAACAGGTTGTCTGCCTGCACCAGCGGCAGGTCGAGCTGGCGCGCCAGCAGGGCCGCAACCCGCGCGCCGAATTCCGGATGCGTGTTCAAGCCGGTGCCCACCGCAGTGCCACCCAGCGCCAGCGTATGCACCGCGCCGAGCGCATGGCAAAGGCTGTCGCGGCATAACCCGAGTTGGGCCACATAACCGCCCAGTTCCTGGCCCAGGGTGATGGGGGTGGCGTCCTGCAGGTGCGTGCGGCCGATCTTGACGATGCTGGCGAACGCCCGTGCCTTGGCGGTCAACGCGTCGCACAACGTGGCCAGCGCCGGCAGCAGGCAGTGCCGGGTCTGCAGCGCCACGGCGATGTGCATGGCGCTGGGGAAGGCATCGTTGGACGATTGCCCCAGGTTCACCTCGTCGTTCGGATGCACCGTGTGTGGTGGGGCCAGTCGGCCCTGCAACGCATGCGTGGCAAGGTTGGCCACCACCTCGTTCACGTTCATATTGCTCTGGGTGCCGGAGCCGGTCTGCCACACCGAGAGCGGAAACTGCGCATCGAACTCGCCTTGGGCGACGCGGCGGGCCGCGTCAGCGATCGCCTGTGCGGGTTCAGCCTCGAGTCGGCCCAGGTCATGGTTGACACTTGCCGCGGCCCACTTGATCCAGGCCAGCGCATGCACCACGTCCAGCGGCATGGGTTGCTCGCCAATCCCGAAAAAACGCAGGCTCAGTTCGGTCTGCGCGCCCCACAGGTGAGCGCCCGAGGCCCCACCGGGTTCGGTTTCCGGCTCGGCCACGGGGGGGTGGCTCACGGTCTGGGCGGGGCCGTCGACGTAGCGCACGGGGCAGTCCGGCCGGGCAGACGGCGCATTGGCATGATGGAGCATGCTCCGGACAGTAGCGCGGCCCCCTGCCAGCCGTCTGTGCGCTGGCGAACGCGGCCGCAAGGCGCCATCCGGCAATTGGCCGGCGCGGGCGCAACTGGTAGCGATCAATAACTGGTGCGGGGCGGTGGACCGGCAGCGCCGCCACCCAGAATTGCCTCGACGTCGTCGAGCAGGCTGCTCGCGCCAATGCGCAGCCGGGCAGGGGTCAAGGCCTGCGGTCCCAGAATCTCGCGCACCAAGGCAAAGTACACAGCGGCGTCCGCCACCGTGCGGATACCACCGGAGCCCTTGAATCCGGCAGTCGCGTAAAGCCGCGGATGCGCGGCGATGCACTGCAGCATCGTGCGTGCGCCCTCGGATGTGGCGCCAAGTGCGGTCTTGCCGGTGCTGGTCTTCAGGAAGTCAGCGCCTGCTTCCAGACTGAGCCATGAAGCACGGCCGATACTCGCTTGCGTCTTCAGCTCACTGGTTTCAAGAATCACCTTGAGCACCAAACCAGTGCAGGCGGAGCGCACCGCCGTCAGAAGCCGCACCACCGTCAATTCGTCACCCGCGAGCAGTTGTGCATAGGGCAGAACGACGTCCACCTCCTGCGCGCCGCTGTCCACAATCTGCCGCGTGTCGAACACAGCGCGTGGGATATCGGCGCTACCCTCAGGAAAGTTGGCCACAGCCGCCACATGAATTGTCCCGGGCAACTGGCGCCTTGCAGAGGCGGCAAATCGCGGCCACACACAGATGGCCGCGACCGCTCCAAACCGACCCATCGCGCGCTGGCACAGGCTCGCAATGTCTGCCTCGGTGTCGGCTGCATTCAGGCTGGTCAGGTCCAGACAGGCCAGAGCCAGCCGCGCCTGGGCTGACCGGTCCGCATCAAGGGGCAGTGTTGCCATCGCCCGCCAGACTGAGGGACGACACAATCGCCGCCAGCAGGCGCGACGCCTTGTCACTGGCGAGTTGCGCCTGTGCCAATGTGCGCGCATGGCTGAGTTGCTCGCCCGACATGCCAGCTGCCAGGTTGGTGATCAATGACAGCGCCAACACGCGCATGCCCGAATGGCGCGCCAGAATCGTCTCGGGCACCGTGCTCATGCCCACCGCATCGGCACCCAGGGCGCGAAAGGCGCGGATCTCGGCTGGTGTCTCGAACTGCGGACCGAGGCACCACAGGTAGACGCCTTCGAACAACTTGACGCCGAGCCGGGTCGCCACCTGGCGCGCAGCGAGGCGCAGGCTGCGGTCATAGGCATCGGCCATTCCCACAAAACGGTCCGCGCCGGTGGCGCCGACCAATGGCGAGCGTTGCACCATGTTGATATGGTCGGCCACCAGCATCAGGCTGCCCGGCCCCATGTCGGCGTTCAGGCTGCCGGCTGCATTGGTCTGCACCAGAACCTTGCAGCCGAGCGCGTGCAGCGTGCGCAGCGGCACCGCCATGCCATCCACGGCACCGGTCTCGTAGCCATGCTGGCGTCCGCTCAGCACCGCCACCTCGATCGCGCCGATCCGCCCCAGCCAGAGTTCACCCGCGTGACCGGCCACGCTGGCCTGCGGGAAGCCGGGCAACTCGGCGTAGGGCAAGCGCAGGGCATCCAGCAGATGGGCGGTCAGCCCGCCCCAGCCCGAACCCAGCAGCACCGCCACCTGTGGCCGGGCCTGTGGCGCGCGGGCGCGCAGATGGGCGAGTGCGTCAGCGGTGGTTGCCATGTGGTGCATGCCGGGTGCGTCTGGGCCTTCAGCGGTCCTTGACGTAGGGCCGCCCGAGCGCCTGCGGGGCAATGGTACGACCGATGAAACCCGCCAGTAATATCACCGTGAGCAGGTACGGCAGTGCTTGCACCGCCTGCACCGGCACTTCGCCGATGCCGGGCAAATGCACACCCTGCAAACGGATCGCGACCGCATCCAGAAAACCAAACAGCAGGCAGGCCCAGAACGCCCCGACTGGATGCCACTTGCCAAAAATCATGGCTGCCAGCGCCATGAAGCCGCGCCCGGCTGTCATGTTGGGCACAAAGGCCGCGCTCTGTGCCAGTACCAGGTAACTGCCGGCGAGGCCACACAACATTCCATTGAGGGTGAGCGCGGCATACCGCATGCGGGTAACCGACACCCCGGCCGCATCCACCATGTGGGCGTTTTCCCCCACCGCCCGCAGCCGCAAGCCGAACCGGGTGCGGTACAGCAACCACCACACAGCCGGCACCAGCGCCAGCGTGGCGTAGACCATGATGTTGTGGCTGAGCAAGCCGTAACCGATCAAGGGGCCGACAAACGGGATGTCGGCAAACCAAGCGGACGCACCCGGAAACACCGCCTGCAAGCGCACCTCGGTCGTCACCGGGGGCGTCTGGCCACCCTGCGCGAACCAGGCAATGCCCAGCACCGCCGTCATGCCGACAGCGATGATGTTCACCGCCACCCCCGAGACCACCTGGTCACCGCGGTAACTGACGCAGGCCAGCCCATGCAACCACGACAACACGACGGTGGTGACCATCGCCATCAGCAAGGCCAAGGCAGTGGAGCCGAACGCCACGCCCGCAGCCCCGGCAGCGAAAGCGGCAAACAGCATCTTGCCTTCGAGCCCGATATCGATCACACCGGCACGCTCGGACAACAGGCCGGCCAGGGCGCACAGGATCAGCGGGGTGGACACGCGCAGCGTGGAGGCAATCAGCGAGCCGATCATGGCTTCATCCATGGACGATTCCCCGTGCTTTGCCGCGCATCGCCGCCAGCAGCCGCGCCAGGCCTGGTGCCAGCACATAGGCCATGGCGCCAGAAAACAGCACGATGAAACCTTGCAGCATCACCACCATGTCGCGGCTGAATCCCTTGACGTCGAAACTCACTTCGGCCCCGCCCTGGAACAAGGCGCCAAACAGGATACTTGCCAACACGATGCCCACCGGGTGGTTGCGCCCCATCAGGGCCACCGCGATGCCAGTGAAGCCGGCGCCACTCACGTACTCCAGCATCAGGCGACCGGTCACTCCTGCAATCTCGTTCATGCCCACCATGCCGGCCAGCGCACCGGAGACGCCCATGGCCATGATCACCTGGTGTTTGGGGTTGATGCCGGCATAGGCGGCGGCACTGGCGCTGGAGCCGGTGGCACGCAGGTTGTACCCAGCCCGCGTGTGCCACAACAACAGGTAAACGCCGAGTGCGGCCAGCAGGGCCAGGAACAGGCTGGTATTGAGCGGCGAGGCAGACCATTGCACACCCATGCCAGCCAGGAACTCATGCATGCGCGGCAATTTCGCCGACTCCGCGAACGGGGCACTCTCCACCGCCATGCTGCCCGGCACCTTCATGTGGTTGACCAGCAGGTACACCAGCAGGCTGCTGGCGAGGAAGTTGAACATGATCGTCGTGATCACGATATGGCTGCCACGGTAGGCCTGCAAATAGCCCGGCACTGCCGCCCATGCCATGCCGAACAGTGCACCGGCCAGCAGCATCAGCGGCAACATCACCCAGGCCGGCAGAAAACTCGAGAACCACAGCGCCACCAGACCGGCGCCCAGGCCACCCAGGATCGCCTGGCCCTCGCCACCAATGTTGAACAGCCCTGCGTGGAAGGCCACCGATACTGCCAGCCCGGTAAAGATGAAGGTGGTTGCGTAATACAGCGTGTAACTCAGGCCGCGCTGGCTGCCAAAAGCGCCACGGATCAGGACCTGGATGACTTCCGCCGGGTCCTGCCCGACCAGCGCCACCATCACCCCGGCGGCCAGCAAAGCGACCGCCAGATTCACCGCCGGCAACAGGAACAGTTCAGCCCAGCGCGGCAATCCGGCGTTCATGGCATGGCCCCCGCACAGGCCGCGGCGGCGCATTCCCGCCGGGCAACGGTGCAGCGCGTCATTCGGTGCCTCACGCGGTGCCTCCAATCATCAACATTCCGAGGCGCGCTTCGGTGCATTCGGCGATCGGCAGTTCACCGCTGATGCGGCCCTGGTTCATGACAATCACGCGATCCGCCAGCGCCAGGATTTCATCGAGTTCGCTCGACACCACCAGTACCGCACAACCGGCGTCGCGCATGGCACGCAACTGCGAATAAATGAACTCGATGGCGCCAATGTCCACGCCCCGCGTCGGCTGTCCGACCAGCAACACCGTGGGAGCCTGGCCGAGTTCGCGCGCCAGCACCAGCTTTTGCTGGTTACCACCGGAGAAACTGGCGCTCATCAAATGGGCGTTGCGCGGCCGTACATCGAAACGATCCATCATGTCCACGGTTGCGCCAACCATATGCGAATGGTCCATCCAGCCCTGTCGGCAGTAGGAGGCGAGCCACTGGTAGCCCAGCACGGCCGACTCCCATGCCTGGAAACTCATCACCATGGCGCGTTCGTGCCGGTCCTCGGGCACATGCGCCACGCCCAGCGCGCGCGCCTTGCGCGGGTCGAGCCAGGCGCCGGCGTGAAAACTTGCGCCGCCGACCTCCATCGCACCGCCACTGGGGGCGAGCAAACCCGACAGAACCTCCAGCACCTCGCTCTGGCCATTGCCAGAAACACCGGCGATGCCGACGATCTCGCCAGCGCGCAAATCGATATCAAGCCCGTGCAGCCGCACCACCTGGAGCACGTCCTTGACCACCACGCCACGGGTTTTCAGCAACACCGCACCGGGCGCCTGCGTGGCCTCACCCTGACGCCCCATTTGTACCTTGCGCCCGACCATGGCTTCGGCCAGGCTTTCGATGGAGGTGTCGGCAATCGCCACATCCTGCACCACCCGCCCGCCGCGCATCACGGTGACAAAGTCACATAGCCGCATCACCTCCTTCAGCTTGTGGGTGATGAGCAGAATCGTCGTACCGTTGTCGCGCAGCAGGGCCAGCACACCAAACAACTGCTCGGTTTCCTGCGGCGTCAGCACCGCCGTGGGTTCGTCCAGGATCAGGATGCGCGCGCCCCGGTACAGCGTCTTGAGAATCTCCAGGCGCTGTCGGTCACCGACCGACAAATCCGCCACCAGCGCATCAAGGTCCACCCGCAGCCCGGTGGACTCCATCAGGCCCGCCAGTTTGCTGCGCACCTGCGCCTCGGCCTTGTGCAACAGCACATGCGGCTCGGCTCCGAGCATGACGTTCTCCAGCGCACTGAGGGTGTCCACCAGCATGAAGTGCTGGTGCACCATGCCGATACCCAGCGCGATGGCCTCGTGCGAATTGCGGATCGTTGCCGGTTTGCCCGACACCTGAATCGAGCCGCTATCGCAACTGTAGAAGCCGTACAGGACCGACATCAGCGTGCTTTTGCCGGCCCCGTTTTCACCCACGATACCGTGCACTGTGCCCTCGGCCACGCTCAGATGCACATCCGCGTTGGCGTGTACGGCGCCAAAGCGTTTGTGAATGCCCGTCATTTCGACCGCCAAGGGGCGGCCGCGCGCTGTCGCAGCGGTCACAAGCGCATGCCCGTCACTTACATTCGTTCTTTGCCATGAAATCAACGACTTGAATCTTGCCGCTGATGATGTCGGCCTTGGCAGCGTCCACCTTCTTCTTCATGTCGGCGCTGACCAGCTTCTCGTTGTTCTTGTCCATCGCAAAATCCACCCCGCCCTCCTTGAGGCCGAGTACCGAGACACCCGGCTTGTGGCCCTTGGACACGTTGTACACCGCGACATCCACCCGCTTGAGCATGGACGTCAGCATGGTTCCGGGCTGAATATGGTTCTGGTTGCTGTCGACACCGATGGCCAGCTTGCCGCCGTCCTTGGCCGCCTGGTACAC
>JAJAZK010000091.1 GCA_026785765.1 Rhodoferax sp.
GTGTACCAGCGCCTGATGCAGCCCAAACCGAACTCTTCCGAAGTGGAGCTGGATGCTGCGTCGGAAGTCAAGCAAGTCTCTCCCACCATCATCGACTTCAAACTAAAACCGGGCCAGATGTTCACCGACGGTTTCGGTGAAATGACGGCCGAAGACGTGAAGTTTTCTTTTGAGCGGATCGGCCTGCCGCCGGTTGCCGGCGCCAAGGAGTCGGCCTACAAGGGCGACTGGTTGTATTTGGTGGGCGTGGAGGTCAAGGGAAAGTATGAAGGCCGCATCACGCTGTCGCAACCGCGTGCCAACATCTATGACGTGGTGATCGCTGACGGCTCCGGCTGCATTGTCAGCAAGAAAGCAGTGGAACAGCGCGGCATAGAGTTCGGCATCAAGCCGGTCGGCTCCGGGCAGTACCAGGTGGTATCGCTGGACAAGCAAAAGGGCGCGGTGCTGCGGCGCAATCCAGGTTACAAGGGGTCCCGGCGCGGCGCGTTCGACGAAATTAACGTTCGAGTCATTACCGATGCGAAGACGGCCGACCTGGCCTTGCGCGCTGGCGAACTCGACTTCGCCATCCTCGCGCCGGCCGCGGCCGATCCCCTGCGCAGCGTTGCCGGGCTGACGGTGTCGGACCAGCCGTCGATTGCCTACGTCTGGATGGGCATGAACATGGAGAAAGGCCCCTTGGCCGACCTGCGCGTGCGCCAGGCGATCCGGCTCGGCGTGGACGTCGACCAGATGCTGCTGGCGGGTTACAACGGCAAGGTGCCGCGCCTGAACACTGCGCTGCCACCGCAGATCATGGGCCACTGGAGAGAGGCGCCGGTGTACAAACGCAACGTAGCCGAGGCGCGTTCCTTGCTGGCGGCGGCTGGCCAGTCCAACCTCAAGTTGCGCCTGACCATCCTGAACCAGCCCGAGTACCAGAACATGGCGCTGGTGGCCAAGGCGTTGCTGGCTGAAATTGGCGTGACTGTGGACGTCGACGCCCAGCCTGGCGGCACCTATTGGAGTTCTGGCAAGGCGGACGTGGGCAAGAATCTCGAGTTGTACATGTCGCGCTTCAACGCCAAGCATGACCCGAACTTTGTCTTGCAGTGGTTTACGCCGGGTCAGATCGGCGAGTGGAACTGGTCACGCTGGAACAGTGCCGAGTTCGACGGCCTGTTCAAGGCGGCCGGTAGCGAAACCGACCCGGCCAAACGGCGCGTAATGGTGCTGGACATGCAAAAGGCGATGGACAAGACCAGTGCGTTTGTCTGGCTGACCAATGAGGCCAGCGCACTGGTGCACAAGAGCTGGTTGAAGCCGGCCTCGGTGCCGGGCTGGGGTGATTGGCAGTACGCCGATTTCAGTGCATCCTGACACTGCGCGCTACCTGGCCAGTCGCCTGGTCACGACGGCGCTGATCGTCTTCGGCGCGATGCTGCTGTTGTTCACGCTCAGCAACATCGTGCCAGGCGACCCGGCGGCAATACTGCTCGGGCCGCAAGCCACACCCGAGTACTCGAAACGCATGATCAGCGAGATGGGCCTGGACCAGCCCATTTACATCCGCCTGTGGCGCTTCTTTTCCAACGTGGCCACCGGCAACCTGGGCATAGACATCGTGTCGGGGCGTTCGGTCTGGGGCATGGTCATGGCCGTCCTGCCGTACACCATCGCATTGACGTTTTCGGCGATCTTGCTGGCCGTGATCACCGGTATCCCATTGGGCATTTTTGCTGCCACGCACCGCGGCTCGGTAATGGACAACATCCTGGCCTTCATCTCGGTGGCGTTCATCGCCGTGCCAGGCTTTGTGATCGCCATCTTCCTGCTGCTGATTTTCGCCATCTGGCTCGATTGGCTGCCGGTGCTGGGCACCAGCCGCACTGGCGACTGGCTCGACGAGTTCCGCCGCATGATCCTGCCCACCGTCGCTTTGTCGCTCGGCTGGGTGGGTTTCATCGCGCGGCTGGTGCGTACCTCCATGCTGGAGGTGATGGGCGAGAACTACATCCGCACCTCCCGCGCCTATGGCCTGTCCGAGCGCCTCATCACCTACAAATACGCACTGAAAAACGCCTGCATCCCGACCATCACCATCCTGGGGCTGGGCATCGGCCGATTGCTGGGCGGCGCGGTACTGATCGAGATCGTGTTTGCGCGCCCCGGCCTGGGGCGGCTGATTTATGGCGCCATCTCTGAGCGCAACTATCCGGTAGTGCAGGGCGCGGTGCTGGTGGTGGTGGTGGTATTTGTGCTGGTCAACCTGATCGTGGACCTGTCATATTCGGCCATCGATCCGCGCATCCGCCACGGCAGTGGTGGCGCGGGGGGCAACGCGTGAGTGTGCTGGCGTCGCTGACTTCGACATTGCGCACGGTGTGTTCGACGCTGACGGGCGCAGTCGGATTTGCCATTGTGTTGGTGGTAATGGTCTGTGCCATTTTCGCGCCCTGGGTGGCCACCCATAACCCGGATGCGCTGGACGTGATGAACCGCTTTGCCGGGCCCTCGGGCGCGCACTGGTTTGGCACCGATCACCTTGGTCGCGACCTGTTCTCGCGCATGGTGCACGGTGCCTCGGTGGCCATGCAGATTGCAATCCTGGCGATCGGTATGGCGCTCACGCTGGGCACCGCGCTTGGCATCCTGGCGGCCTACCTGCCGGCGCGCAGCGAGCGCTTCATACTAATAGTGTTCGACGTCATTTCGTCGTTCCCAAGCCTGGTGCTGGCGCTGGCGGTGGTGGCGGTGCTGGGGCCGTCCACCGGTATCGTGGTGGTGATCGTGGCGGTTACGCTGGTACCCCACTTCGGGCGCGTGGCGCGTTCGCAGACACTCACACTCAAGAGCGCTCCATTCCTGGAAGCCGAGCGCATCCTGGGCGCGTCCTGGCCGCGGCTGGTGTTCTTTCATGTGTTGCCCAACATCCTGGGGCCGCTGGTGATCCTGGCCTCCATGGACATACCGGTGGTGATCACCATCGAGGCCGGGCTGTCCTTTCTCGGCTTGGGCGTGCGTCCGCCGCTGGCGAGCTGGGGCACACTGATCCAGGACGGCTACACGTACATCTCGCAGACCTGGGTGCCGGTGGTGGTGTCCAGCGTCGCGCTCGGTCTGGCGACGCTGGGCTTCACGCTGTTTGGCGAAGCGCTGCGTGACGCAGTGGACCCGCGCATCGGGAGAGAGAGATGAACGCCCCCCGATGCGCCTCGGGGGCATCCCCCCAATGGGGGGCGGGCCGGCCGCTTCGGAGCGGCCGTGCTAGGCGGCCCCTGAAATGGGCACGACACGCCACCCTCGGTGCGGGGGACATCTGAGCATGGACACAGCCGTGGCGCCCTTGGTGCGCATCCGTGATCTCCGACTCGAAGCCTCGACGCAGCGCGGTACCGCGCACATCCTGCGTGGCGTCAGTCTGGATATTGGCCGTGGCCGCATCCTGGGTGTTGTGGGTGAGTCGGGTTCGGGCAAGTCCAGCCTGGCCAGCTGCCTGCTGCGCCTGCTGCCGTCCAACGTGACGCGGCTGGACGGCAGCATCGTTTTTGATGGCACGGATCTGGTCCAGCTGGACGAGTCGGCGATGACCCAGTGGCGCGGCCGGCGCATTGCGATGATCTTCCAGGACCCGATGACCGCGCTCAATCCGCTGTTCACGGTGGCCACGCATCTGGTGGACGTGCTCAAGCGCCGCCATCGTGGCATCGGCCGCGCGGATGCGCTGGGCCGTGCCCGCTCCGCGCTGGTAAGTGTGGGTATTGCCGACCCGGACCTGCGCCTGTCGGCCTACCCGCACCAGCTTTCCGGCGGCATGCGCCAGCGCGTGATGATTGCCATGGCGCTGCTGGTCGAGCCCGACCTGCTGTTGGCTGACGAGCCCACCACGGCGTTGGACGCGACGGTAGAGGCGCAGATCGTCGATCTGTTCGAGAGCCTGCGCCAGAAGTTCTCCGGCTCCATTGTGTTCATCTCGCACCACTTGGGCCTGGTGGCGCAGCTCTGTGATGACCTGTGTGTGATGTACGGCGGCACGGTGGTCGAAACTGGTCCGGTGGCCGAAGTGCTGGCGCGTCCGCAACATCCCTACACCCGCGCGCTGCTGGCCTGCGAGATCGACTCCGACGCCCAGGGTGGCCGCCTGGTGTCGATTCCGGGCGAGGTGCAGGACCCGGTGGCCCCGCACGTGGCCTGCGTGTTTGCGCCGCGTTGCCAACATGCCGATGAGCGTTGCCGCGCCAGCGTGCCGCCGTTGCAGGATTCTGGCGCGCAGCGGCGTGTGGCCTGCCTGCGCCACGGGGAGATCGGATGAGCACCGCCCAGCCGCCGAAAGGCGCTCCGCAGCGCAGTGCGCAGCACGAAGGTACGCCTGTGTCCCCGGCATTGGTGGAGCTTGAAGGCGTCAGCGTCGTGTTCAGCGGCAAGGTGCGTGCACTGGACGACGTCACACTCTCCATCGCCCAGGGCGAGATTGTGGGCCTGGTGGGCGAATCCGGCTCGGGCAAGACCACGCTGTGCCGCGTGCTGGTGGGGCTCACTCCAGCCACGACTGGCACGGTGACGCTCGGTGGCGAAACGGTCGGGGCGCAACTGGCGAAGAGTCCGCTGGCCTTCCGGCGCCGCGTGCAAATGCTGCTGCAGGACGCGGTGGCATCACTCTCCCCGCGCATGACCATCGGCAAGACACTGCGCGAGCCGATCACCATCCACGACCTGCCGCGTGCCGAAGCAGAGGCGCGCCTGAAAACGATCCTGCAGCGCCTGGGTCTGCCAGCCGACGTGTTGGCCAAGTTCCCGCACCAGATCTCTGGCGGCCAGGCGCGCCGCGTGGGTGTGGCGCGCGCGCTGGTGATGCAGCCGCAGATCATCATTGCCGACGAACCGACGGCAGGTCTGGACGTATCGGTGCAGGGCGAACTGCTCAACCTGCTGCTGGAGCTGCAGCAGGAGCTCGGCCTGACCTATCTTTTGGTGAGCCATAACCTTAACGTGATCCGCCGGGTCACCGGGCGCACGGCGGTGATGTATCTGGGCCAGATCGTCGAGGAGGCGCCGACGCGCGAACTGTTCGACAAGCCGGCCCATCCGTATTCCGCGGCCTTGCTCTCCACCAACCCTGCCATCGACCCGGCGCATCGCGCACGCCGCATCGTGCTGCAGGGCGAGATTCCCAGCGTGGTCAACCCGCCGTCGGGTTGCCGCTTCCACACCCGCTGCCCGGTGGCGCAGCCACGCTGCAAGACGGATGCGCCCGCATTGACCGAAGTGGGGCCGCTGCGCAGCGTGCGCTGCCACTTCCCGTTCTCGCTCGAACTGCGACGATGAGATACATCACCGAGTTTCCGCGTCCCGTGCGCGAGATCATGACCGCCTGGATACCGATGTCCGACGGCGTGCGGCTGGCTGCGCGCATCTGGCTGCCGCAGGACGCCGAGGCCGACCCGGTACCGGCCTTGCTGGAATACTTGCCATATCGTCGGCGCGACGGCACCAGTTACCGCGACTCGCAAACCCAACCCTACATGGCAGGACACGGTTACGCCGCAGTGCGGGTGGATATTCGCGGGACGGGGGACTCCGATGGCCTGATGCAGGACGAATACGACGCGCCCGAACTGCGCGATGGCGTCCAGATCATCGCCTGGCTGGCCGCGCAGCCCTGGTGCAGCGGCCGCGTCGGCATGTGGGGCATCAGCTGGGGCGGCTTCAACTGCTTGCAGGTGGCAGCACTGCAGCCGCCGGCGCTCAAGGCGATCCTGCCGATGGGCTTCACGCACGACCGCTACAACGGCGACTGCCACTTCATGGGCGGCTGTGTGCTGGAGGGCAACACCAGCTGGGGCGGCACTTTGCTCTCGGGGACGGCGCGTCCTCCGGATCCGGCGGTGGTCGGTGGGCGCTGGCGTGCCATGTGGCTGGAGCGCCTGCAACATGCCACGCTGCCGGTCGCAACCTGGCTGCGCCATCAGCGTCGCGACGATTACTGGAAGCCGGGCTCGGTGTGTGAGGACTACAGCCGCATCCAGGTGCCGGTGTACGCCATCAGTGGCTGGCAGGACAGTTACGCGCGCAACGTGTTTGCGCTGCTGGAGCAACTGCGCGTGCCGAAGAAGGCACTGGTTGGCCCCTGGTCGCACAACTGGCCGCATGTAGGAAGCCCGGGACCGGCCATCGGTATCCTGCAGGAGCCGCTCCGCTCGTGAGACCACTGGCTGAAGGACATCGACACCGGCATCATGGCCGAGCCGATGCTGCGCGCGTGGATGCAGGATTGGGTGCAGCCCGCCAAACGGGTCACCGACTGGCCGGGCCGCTGGGTGGCCGAAGCGGGCTGGCCGTCGGCGCGCATCGCCGACAAGGCCTGGGCGCTGAACGCCGACGGGCTGGGCGAGGCGCCGGGCGTGTTGACCGAACGTAGCCTGTGCAGCCCGCAGACCGCCGGGCTGGGTGCGGGTAACCAGTGCTCCTACGGCTCCGGGCCCGACCTGTCCGATGACCAGCGCGCCGATGACGCCAACAGCCTGTGTTTTGACAGTGCGCCGCTGGCCGAGCCTATCGAGATCCTGGGCGAAGCGCGCATCGAGATCGAAATCGCCAGTGACCAGCCGCAGGCCTTGCTCGCCGTGCGGCTGTGTGACGTGGCGCCGGACGGCAGCTCACTGCGTATCAGCTACGGCCTGCTCAACCTGACCCACCGCCACGGGCCGGCTGCGCCCGAGCCGCTGGTGCCCGGTCGCTTCGAGCGTGTTGTGATCCCCCTGTGTGCCACCGCCACACACTTTGACACCGGGCACCGGCTGCGCATCGCTCTCTCCAACGCCTACTGGCCAATCGCCTGGCCCTCGCCAGTTGCGAACACCCTTACCGTGCGTTGCGGCAGCGCTCGGTTGGTGCTGCCGGTGCGCCCGCCGCAAACGGACGACGCGAGCCTGCCAGCGTTCGGCGAACCCGAGGCGGCCGCCCCGCTGGCCCTGGTCGAGACCCGTGCGCGTCGTACCGACCGCCCGTTGGACCGTATCGTGACCGACCCCGACAGTGGATGCGTCGAACTGCTGCGCGAACGCGACCGCGGTGCCTGGCGTACCGTCGATACCGACGTGGACTACGACACGCGTGGCGAGCTGCGCTTCTCGGTGCATCCCGATGACCCCGGCAGCGCCGAGCAGGACATCACCCTCACCACCACCATGGGTCGGACCGGCTGGCGCGTGCGTACCGAGGTGCACACACGCATCGCCTGCACGGCCGAGGCGTTCATTGTGAAAGCCAGCTTGCGGGCTTTCGAGGGCGATGAAGAGGTGTTCAGCCGCAGTTGGGACGAGAGCATCGCGCGCGACTGCGTGTGAGGATGCGAGTGGCCGCTGCGAGCAGTTCCAGATACCCGCTCACATCATGCTTTCGGCGCTTTTGGGCAATTATGCCCAAGGGCTCATCACCTCTATGACTTGGCGACTGTTTTTCCGATACACCCCAAAATCACGGTCCAGCGTCAGCACCGGGCTATGTGGATGCAGTTCAGCAAGGCGCACCAGGCAAGCGTCGGCCAATGACATCGGCACATCGGCGTAGCGGCGCACCATGGTCAGCAGGGCCGCATGCTGGTCTGCCACCGAAAGTCCCATCTGTAAAAAGCCCTCGCCCACCATCTCCAGCAGCGCGACGCGGGCACCGGGTATCTGGCGCGTCAGGTAGGTGGACTCTGCCAGCACCGCTTCGCAGCTGATCAATGGGGGCTGCAGGTCGGCAAGGCATTGCACCACCCAGCCATGCGCCTGTTCTGCCCGATTGAGCAACGCCACCAGTGGGCCAGTGTCCACAATCACGCCGGACCTCATTGACCAAAACCGCGCAAATGGTCCGGGTTGGTGGCTAAGTCCGGCGCGCCTTCGCCGATACCGATCCACCGACTCGCGCGTTGCGCGCACGAGGTGGGAGGTGCATCCGCCGCATCGTGCAAATACCGCAACAGGGCGCTTCTCACGATATCGCTCTGGCTTACGGCGCTAGCCTTGGCGCGCTGAGTCAGATCGTGGAACAGCGGGTCGGGCAGCTTGACGGATAGTGCTTTCATCGGGCAATTGTATTACCGATGTGGCAGCTGTGAAATACATCTTGTGTAAGAACGCGCGGGCCTGGTGGCCTTCTTGCCGAGGCAAGACGGCCATCCTGCTGCACGGTGATCCCCTTGGCGACGCCTCCGGTAAATTTTTTCCGCTTACCGGCGAAGCTGCTTTAATGGAAGAGCAACTGACTACCGTTTGGGCGCGCCCGGAAACCCGGCGTTGGAGAGGCCCATTCCCGCAAGCCCACGCCCCAAGATTTGCTGACGATCGCTGCGCAGGGTAGGGGCCGGTAGATCGCCGATGCCCGCGGCCATGAAGCCAGCAGCGTTCAGACCGTATACGAGAAAATTCAAGCAGTGGACCAAGCAACACACAACAAGATCGTTTCCTTCATCTGGGGCATCGCCGACGATGTGCTGCGCGACCTGTTCAGGCGCGGCAAGTACCCGGACGTCATCCTGCCCATGTGTGTGCTGCGGCGCATGGACGCCGTGCTCGAGCCAACCAAGCAGGCCGTGCTGGACACCAAGCAAATGCTGGATGACGCGCGCATCACCGAGCAGCGCGCAGCGCTGGCCGACGCGGCCGGCCAGGCCTTCTACAACACCTCGCGCTTCACGCTGCGCGACCTGAAGTCGCGCGGCAGCCGCCAGCAATTGCTGGCCGACTTCGAGGACTACCTCAACGGCTTTTCACCCAACGTCCAGGACATCCTGGACAACTTCAAGTTTCGCAATCAGCTGTCCACGTTGTCCAAGGCCGACGCGCTGGGCACGCTGATCAACAAGTTTCTCGACCCTGACATCGACCTCTCGCCGGCCGGCATCGACAACCAACTGTCGCCCAAGGCGATCAAGAGCTTGCGATTTGCCTCGGGCGACGAAGACCTGCGCGCGACGCTGTTTGACGAGTTCGGCGATGACCTGTTCGGCAATTTCGACCAGGTTGCCTCTGCGCTGGAAAAGCGCCTCGCCGAAAGGGGCGCCGACGACGAAGAAGGGCAGGGTGACGACGGCGAAGACGGCGCTGGCTCCAAGAAGGGCCTGCCCGAGAAGCGCTGCAAGAAGCTGCTCGACCCCAAGACATGGGAGCGCGACGGCCGGCTAGCCCGCATATTTCACGCCTCGACCACTGTGCTCCCAAATTGGGGCTCTTCGGCTGTAGTCGAGGCTTGAGGGGTGCTTTTGCAAGGCATTGCGCGCTCGATGTGAGGTAA
>JAJAZK010000092.1 GCA_026785765.1 Rhodoferax sp.
CCAACAAGGACTGACGCGGCAGAGAGAATCTCACCGATCGTCTTCGGCACACGAATCAGCACGCCAACCAGGCCGACGAGTATGGTCACCGTGTAAATGCCGAGTGCGATGTATGTCGTACAAGCGGCAAGCATGGCGAGCACCCGATGATTCGGGTTGAACCGCTTCTTTCGGCCCAGGATGCCCCGCGGCACCTGAAATAGCCGATAGAGCGACATTGCCAGGATGGCTGGAAAGAAGAGTAGCGCGACGACTGTGACCACCTCGTCAATTCTGTCCACATCTGAGCCTGTGGCAAGCTCATTTGGAACGTTGAGCGCGACTTGGGCATGTCCTGCTACCGGCGTCACCGTCGACCAAGGCTACATCAGCCGGATGGTGAACCTCACCACGTTGGCACCAGACATTCAGGCAGCGATCCTGGACCAGACCCTGCCGGACTCGGTATCGCTGTTTGACCCGGCGAGCGACACGCTGCTGTCGTGGGAGGAGCAGCGCCGTCGAATTGACGGGACTCAGCTGTTCGCAGCCACGTCCGGACGATCGGTCTGGTAAGTCTTGATCGTTGAGTCCATCAGGGTCCGCGGCCGTCGGCTACGAGCCCAGATGTTCAGCACGACCTTCATGCCTTCATGCTGGTCCAGAGTCCCGACCTTGAGCACGACATGCGTCGGGTCGCCGCCGCGCGGGTTGAAGATCCAACTCCCGCAGTCCGCGCAGAAGTGACGCAACAATACGTTGCCACTGTCCGCGATTTTGCTGAAAATCTTGGTCTGGCCTTTGACGATCCTGAACACACTCGCAGGCAGGACGGCGTTGATTGAGGCTCCACAACTTGTGGCACGCTGGCAATCGGTACAGTGGCAAGCAACCAGTTTCTCGATCGGTGCATCGACCGTGTAACGTATCGCGCCGCACAGGCAACCACCGCTGAGGGTCTCGTTCGTAGGGGTCTCCTTGGGGCGTCAAAAGGGTACGAACGCATGTTCAACCTTTGTCTCACAACAAATGAGTAAGCGTATCAATACGCCGGCACCGTGACTGTAGACGTTGACGCCGATTCGACCGGGCCCGTTGGAAATCGGTGCGCACATGCAAAGTTGCGATCAGCGAGGCTTTGTGCGGTGGCGGCTGGAGGGTGCCTGGTCAGTCGAAATCGGCACGCTTGGCCAAACCCAATTCGGCGGTAACACGACCTGGCGGGCGACATGCCGTTGTCGTGGGAAGTGCAGTGGGGGTGGGTTGCAGATGCATGAGACGGCCTCATGCAAGCACTTCGTCCGCACGCAGCAACAGCGACAGCGGGATCGTCAGGCCGAGCGCCTTCGCCGTCTTGAGGTGATGCAAAGCGCTGCACCATGCGGGCAGCCGCGCCTGCGCGGCCTTCGTCACCTTCGACGCCAAGGGTTTTGCCGGCAAAGCGAAGCGGCTCGCGCTGACGCCACCGGTGCGGCTGCTGGTTTGAACGGAGTCTCAGGCGCTTCATTCAATCACCTCATCCGCGCGCAGCAGAATGGATGGCGGGATCTTGATGCCAAGCGCCTTCGCGGTCTTCTGGTTGACGACCAGTTCGAACAGCGTCGGCTGCTCCACCGGAATGTCGGCCGGCTTGGCGCCGCGCAGGATCTTGTCGACGACCAAGGCCGAGCGGCGGATCTGGTCGTGTAGCGCCGCGCCATAGCTGAACAGCGCGCCGACGTCGACCATTTCTCTGCGATGGCCCACCACGGCAATGGGCTGGCCACGCAGCTGTTCCTGCAGGCGCTCGCGCAGATTGAAGGTCAGCGCTGAATTGGTCATGATGGCGCCGACCCGGTCGCGCACGAGCTGCGCGACCGCGGCGTCGAAAGACCGCGGATCACTTGCCTTGGCCACGACGAGCTGGATGCCGCGTGCCGCCAGCAGCGGCGCAAGGGCGTCGCGGTCCTGGCTCAATCGGGGATCTGTCGCGTCGCCAAGCAGGCCGAGGCGGCGAATGGCCGGCATTAGTTGCAGCAGCAGCTCCAGACTCTTTGGCGCCAGCGGATCGATCACGCTGATCATGCCCGTGGCATTGCCGCCTGGCCGGGCCAGGCTCTGAACCAGCCCCACGCCGACCGGGTCCGTGCCCGTGGCGAAGACCACCGGGATCGTGGTGGTCGCCTTCTTTGCGGCCACCGCTGCAGGCAGCGGCGGAGCGTAGATCAGCTCGGGCTTGCGCGCCACCAGCTCGAGAGCCAGCCGCGGCAGCTCCTGATACTGGTCCAGGGCATAGACGCGATCAAAGATGACGGTCTGCCCTTCGACCCAGCCCAGCCGCTGCATCTCGTCGAAGAAGGGCTTGAGCGTCATCGCCTCGCGCTCCACGGTGCTCGGTGCCAGCACGCCGACACGGCGCAGCTTGCCAACCTGCGGGGCCTGGGCCCGCGCCAGGCCGGCGCAGGGCCCGGCCAGTACGGCCATGGCGGCCCACAATGCCAGCCCGTCGCGCCGCCTCACTCGACCACCTCGTCGGCGCGCAGCAGCAGCGATTGCGGAACCTTCAGCCCCCGCGCCTTAGCGGTTTTCATGTTGATCACCAGTTCGAATTTCGTTGGCTGCTCGACTGGCAGATCGCCCGGCATCGCGCCTTTCAGTATCTTGTCGACATAGGCTGCCGCTTGCCGCCAGATGTTGTCGACGTCTGCGCCGTAGGAGATCAGTCCGCCAGCCTCGACATACGGCCGCTGTTCGTACATTGCAGATAGTCGGCTCCTGGCGGCCAGTTCCGCGACGCGCCGCGCGTGGGGGAAGAGGGTCCCGGCCGCGTTCACCAGCAACGAACCCGCGCGCCCATCCGTTGCTGCTTTGAAGGCTGATTCGAGGTCGCCTGCGTCCCGAACCCCGATTGACAGCAGTTTCCACCCCCGCACGCGTGCGGCGGCTTCGGACGCCCAGTAGGCGACGCCGCCCGGCCGATCCCAAAGGACAGCCACTGGAGCCGTACCGGGGGCCCGCAGCGACGATCACGTCCACCTGCAGTGACACCAGTTCGGCAGCCAGCTCCGGCAATCGCTCCGGCTTGCCCTCGCTCCCGCGCGCTTCGGTCACGAAG
>JAJAZK010000093.1 GCA_026785765.1 Rhodoferax sp.
CTGCAGGTCTGTCTGCTGGCGCATGCCGCGCAAGGGCGTCCGGTTGTGGCGGTGATCGACGAGGCGCAGGCCATACCCTTGCGGACCGTCGAGAGCCTGCGCCTGTTGTCCAACCTGGAGACCGAAAAACGCAAACTGCTCCAAATCGTTTTGATGGGACAACCCGAACTCGATCGAAAGCTGGCGCGGGTGGAAATCCGCCAGTTGCTACAGCGCATCACGTTTAGTGAGCAGCTGGGGCCGATGGCCTTGCAGCGGGTCCCGGTGTATCTCAAACACCGGCTTGCGGTGGCTGCTGTCGATGCCCGTACCGACACCGACGTGTTCGAGCCGGATGCTGCCCGCTTGCTGGCCCGGTACAGCGGTGGCGTGCCGCGGGTCATCAATGTGCTGGCCAACAAATGCCTGATGTTGGCCTATGGAGAGAATCGCCATCGGGTCGTTCCGGCGCATGTACAGGTGGCGGCCCGCGACACCGCTGGAGCGAGCCAGGAAACGTCCTGGTGGGACCGATTGCTCGGCGCCCGGCTGCAGCCCGAGCCGCCGCGCAAAACGCCTGTGACACCGGCCCCGGCGCTGCCAGACAACCCGTGGCCACCAGCGTGAGTGTCATCAACAAGATGTTGCGTGACCTGGACAGCCGGTCGTCGGCGGGGCCGTCCGGGCACGCCGTGCAGGACCTGCAAGACGGTGTGCGGCGTGGGACGTCGAGTGTGTCGCATGGTGCGGCGGCGCCGGGTGGTGTGCCGACGCTCAAGCCGCTGCTGGGTGCGGCTGCGGTAGCGCTGGCGCTTCTGGCGGGAGTTGTTGCATGGTGGTGGTTTTCCGGCCAGCGCGGCGTGCCGGTACCGGGTGCCCAGAGCGCTGCGGCTGCACGTGCGGCCGTGTCACCCACACCGGTACCGGTGCTGCTGTCCGAAGCCACTCCTGCCGACAATGCGGTCGCGCTTGCGGCGACTGTGGCAAGTCCCGTGGCAGCCAACCCGCAGCGGGGGACGCAGCCTGCAGTGGCCGCCGCGCTACTACCAACGCCAGCCCAGGCGCCGGTCATGCCAATGTTGGTGGCGCCAGCCGCGCCGGTGCCGCCGGCGCCATTGGCAGCTTTGGCGCCAGGCGTATTGGCGTCCGCCCCGCACAAGGTTGAGCCGGCCGCGCCGCGGGAGGACCGGCCGGCAGTACCGGCGGCGCCGCCTCGACCTGTTTTCGCGACCTGGCAGGAGGCGGCACAGGAAACTTTGGTACAGGCACAGAACCTTTGGAACACAGGAGCGCGCGAGTCGGCGGCAGAACTGGTCGTGCAGGCGCTGGCAGGCGTCGAACGCGCCCATCCGGCGGAGATGTCCGGCCCCGCGTCGGCGGTGGTACTGGCGCTGCTAAGGGAATCGGTACGAATGGAACTGGCCCAAGGCCAATATGCGACGGTATTGGCGCAGCTCAAGCGTTATGAGCGCGTGGCAGTGGGCCAACCGGATCTGTGGGGGCTGCGCGGCAACGCCGCACAGCGCCTGGGACAGCATAGCGAGTCGGCACAGGCGTACCAGATGGCCTTGCGCCTGCGTCCCGGCGAGCCACGCTGGATGTTGGGTGCGGCGGTGTCGCTGGCCGCATTGGGGCAGCTTGCCGCCGCCGCCGAGATGGCCGACCAAGCGCGTGCGCTGACGGTGATCAGCCCCGACGTGCTGGCCTATCTGCGACAGGCTGGCGTGCCGCTGCGTGAGCGCTGAGCTGGCCAGCGGGCAGAGGGACAATACCGCAATGCACAGAAAGATCGACGTTGCCGACCTGGTCGTGGGGATGTACCTGCAGGAGTTTGTCGGCCAGTGGATCGACAACCCTTTCTGGCGCAAGAGTTTCCTGATCACCAACGCCAGGGATGTTGCGCTGATTCGCGCCAGCAAGGCGCGAGAGGTCTGGATTGATACCGCCAAGGGCCTGGACCTGCCAACGCCGGTGGCGCAAATGTCGGCTGCGCGACCGCCTGCGTCACGGCAGGGCGCAAAGTCGACGCCGGCTTTGCCGGTGTTGCCAGAGACCGCTCCAGTCACACCGGAACTCCACCGCGCCGCGCGTATCTGTGCGCAGGGCAAAGAGGCGGTGGCCGACATGTTCCGGGAAGCCCGCATGGGCAATGCGATCGACACCGCCGGCGTAGCACAGCTGGTGCAGGACATCTCGGATTCGGTAACGCGCAACACAAGCGCCCTGATCAGCCTCGCACGCCTGAAGACTGCCGATGACTACACCTACATGCATTCGGTGGCCGTGTGCGCCATGATGATTGCGCTGGCGCGGCAATTGGGACTGGACGAAGAGGAAACATGCGCTGCGGGGGTGGCCGGCTTGCTGCACGACATGGGCAAGGCGCTGCTGCCGCCAGCCGTGCTCAACAAACCCGGCAAGTTGACCGCTGCCGAGTATGCGATTGTTCGCAGCCACCCGGAGCTGGGGCACCGAATTCTGCTGAGCGCTGGCGGCGCAGCAGCGATGTCACTCGACGTATGTCTGCACCACCATGAAAAGATGGACAGCACCGGATACCCGAAGGGCTTGCGCGGGGACCAAATCAGCCTGCACGCGCGAATGGCGGCTGTTTGTGATGTGTATGACGCGATCACGTCGAACCGGCCCTACAAGCAGGGCTGGGACCCAGCCGAGTCGATGCGCCAGATGGGCCAATGGGCAGGATCGCATTTTGACCCGCTGGTGTTTCAGGCGTTCGCAAAGTGCCTTGGCATTTATCCGATCGGTTCACTGGTGCGCCTCGCCTCGGGCTGGATCGGCGTGGTGATTGCTCAGACAGCGGGTTCGTTGACAACTCCGGTGGTCAAGGTGTTCTATTCGACCAGGATGAAGAAGCGCATTCCTCCAGAGGATCTGGATCTTTCGGTGAAAGACTGCCGGGAACGGATCCTCGGCCGCGAAGACCCGGCCAAATGGAATTTTCCCGACCTCAACGCAATGTGGTCAGGCTTGCCGCAAGTTGGCAGTCCGCAGCGACCAGCAGATGGTATCTCGCAGAAATAGCGCCTTGCGCGTCACGCCGAAGGTACCCATTCCTCGCAATAGTGGCAGGAACGCAGAAAATCGTCAGAACCCCCGCGTGATCGGCATCTCCACTTCGCGCGGTTTCGCTGCATATTTGCCGAGTTCCATTTTTGCAATCGCGTTGCGATGCACCTCGTCTGGTCCGTCGGCAAAACGCAGGGTTCGGGCCTGGGCATAGGCAAAGGCCAGCGGGAAGTCGTCACACATGCCCGCACCGCCATGCGCTTGCATTGCCCAATCGATGACCTGGCAGGCCATACTCGGCGCGACCACTTTGATCATGGCGATTTCGTTCTTGGCCACCTTGTTGCCAGCCACATCCATCAGCCAGGCCGCCTTGAGCGTCAACAGACGGGCCATGTCAATCTTGCAGCGCGCCTCGGCGATACGCTCCTGGGTGACGGTCTGGGAAGCGACCGTCTTGCCAAACGCGACGCGCGATGAGGCCCGTTTGCACATCAGCTCCAGCGCCCGTTCGGCCACTCCGATCAGCCGCATGCAGTGGTGAATACGGCCTGGGCCGAGACGGCCCTGGGCAATCTCGAAGCCGCGGCCTTCGCCGAGCAGGATGTTGCTGACTGGCACGCGGACGTTTTCGAACAGCACCTCGGCGTGCCCATGGGGCGCGTCGTCATAACCCATGACATTGAGGTTGCGCAGTACCGTGATGCCCGGCGTGTGTGCCGGTACCAGCACCATGCTCTGCTGCGAATGCCGTGCTGCCTCCGGGTCGGTTTTGCCCATGGTGATGTAGATGGCACAACGCGGATCGTTGGCGCCCGATGTCCACCACTTGCGCCCGTTGATTACATAGGTGTCGCCCTGGCGTTCGATGCGGGTGGTGATGTTGGTTGCGTCGCTGGATGCCACGTCGGGCTCCGTCATCGCAAATGCGGAGCGGATCTCTCCATCCAGCAGCGGCTTGAGCCAGCGCGCCTTGTTCTCGTCCGAGCCGTAGCGCGCGATGGTCTCCATATTGCCGGTGTCGGGGGCCGAACAATTGAAGACTTCGCTGGCCCACGGCACACGGCCCATGATTTCGGCCAGCGGGGCGTACTCCTGGTTCGTCAGGCCGGCGCCGTGGTAACCCGAGGCAGACGCGCTGTCCACTGGCAGGAACAGGTTCCACAAACCGGCAGTCCTGGCCCTGGTCTTGAGTTTCTCGACAGTCTGCAACGGCGTCCAGCGTTGACCCGCCTTGGTATGGGCGTCAAGCTCGCGCGCGTATTCCTGCTCCGCCGGGTAGACGTGTTCGTCCATGAACTGGCCGACTTTGGTCTGCAGTTCCTTGGTTTTGGGTGAGTAGTCAAAGTCCATCGGGTGCTCCGCTGTGGTGGGAATCGTGGTGGGTCGGCCGGTCGCTCAGCGCAATCGCCGTGCCCGGGCTTCAAGCCTGACTGGCAAACTTCCAGGCCTTCTGGGCCAATGGACGCACGCCAGCGGCGGAATTGGTGGCCTGGGCACTGGAGGCGGTTCCCATTTCGACGCGCTTCGCAATACCCTGCAAGATCGCCGCCAGGCGGAACAGGTTGTAGGCGATGTAGAAGTTCCAGTCGGTTTTCAGGGCGGCTGGTGTCGCCAGGCCGGTGCGCTCGCAGTAGCGTTGAATGTAGGCCTCCTCCGACGGGATCCCAAGGCTTGCCAGATCGAGGCCACCGATGCCGCGAAAGGACCCCGGTTCGATGTGCCACGACATGCAGTGGTAACTGAAATCCGCCAGCGGGTGACCCAGGGTGGATAGCTCCCAGTCGAGCACAGCAAGAATGCGCGCCTCGGCCGGGTGGAACATCATGTTGTCGAGCCGGAAGTCACCATGCACGATGCAGGTCTTGCTGGAGTCCCGTGCGCTGTTGGGCATATTCGCGGGCAACCACGCAATCAGCTGATCCATCTCGGGGATTGGCTGCGTGATTGACGCAACGTACTGCTTGCTCCAGCGGCCGATCTGGCGCTCGAAATAGTTGCCTGGCCGGCCATATCCCGCCAGGCCTTGCGCTGCGTAATCCACTGAATGCAGCGCCGCAATCACTCGGTTCATCTCGTCATAGATCGCAGCGCGCTGCACGTTCGTCATTCCTGGCAGGGATTGGTCCCACAGGATGCGGCCTTGCACGAACTCCATCAGGTAGAAGGCGCGGCCGATGACAGCTTCGTCCTCGCAAAGGCAAAACATTCTGGCCACCGGCACGGGGGTGCCCGCGAGGCCGCGCATGACCGCAAATTCACGTTCGATCGCATGTGCCGACGGCAGCAATTTGGCAACCGGGCCGGGTTTGGCCCGCATCACGTAGCTGCGACCCGGAGTGACCAGTTTGTAGGTCGGGTTGGATTGCCCGCCCTTGAACATTTCGACCGTCAGCGGGCCTTCGAAACCGTCCAGGTTCTGCCGCAACCAAGCCGTCAACGCGCCAACGTCGAACAGGTGTTTGTCGCTGACGGGCCGGGTGCCCTCGAAATGGTCGAAATTGCTCATCTTCACCAGCCCATCATTGGTCGGCCTCGACGATGCGCATCAAGGCGTCGCGGTTGCGGACGATCAGACCTCCCGGTTCGATGCGCAGCGTCTCTTCGCGCTCCATCGACTTCAGTTCCTGATTCACCCGCTGGCGCGACGCGCCGAGCAACTGCGCCAGCTCTTCCTGCGCCAGATGCAGGCTGATGCGCATCTCGCTGGCGTTGGAAAGGCTGGGCACACCGTAACTGCGCACCAGGTGAATCAATTGTTTGGCCAGTCGCGCGCGCAGTGGCAGGGTATTCAAATCCTCGACCAGACCAAACAGCTGGCGGATGCGCCGCGCATGCAGTCGCAGCATGGCTTCGTACAACTCTACGTGCGCGGCCAGGATCTTCTTGAAATCGGCCTTGGCAACACACAGGATGGTGCACTCGCCGTGCGCATAGGCATCGTGCGTACGCCGGTCGCCGTCGAATATCGCTACATCCCCGAACCAGATGCCGGGCTCCACGTAGGTCAGCGTGACCTGTTTGCCGGATATCGATGTCGAGCTGACCCTGACGGCACCCTTGGCGCAGGCTATCCAGTCTTCTGGTGGATCGCCACGGGCGCAGATCAGGTCGCCGTCGCGGAATCGTTTGACGTAGGCACATCGAAGAATGTCGTGTCGAAGTGAAGGGGACAGGGAACCGAACCAGCGACCGGAGTTGATCGCCTCACGTTCTTCGATGGTAAGGATCGGATTTTCCATGGGCTGTCTTTTGGGTGACTGGTGGCGACCCTATTGTCGCGGTTCGGACCAACTCCAACTCTGATTGGCTGCTAGTCCTCTTGGTGTAGCAGACTCAGACCCAAAGCCCGACAACCTGCGGTACCGGCAATTGCGACGGTTTGAAACTGGGGCGCAGGCACAGAGCTATTCACCGAAACCAGAGCGCGTTGAAGCCCGGTCGACCGCCATGTCACGCGGCGCAAGCGGCAAACGTACATCCATTGCCGAGGGCTGCGGGTGTGGTTTTTTGGTCAGTCGGTCAGGGTAGGGGTGCGGCGCCACCACGTTCAGCGGGAGGGTGCGCTGCGGCCCGCCCGGGATGCCCGTTATCATGTTGCCTCGCACGACACACAGGGCAAAATCCGGTTTGCTGTCGGCCTGGATGCAACTTTGAGCGAGCTTATTCTTCTAATTCATGCGGACGAAAAAAACACGACTGCTTGCCTGGCTGCTGCTGGCGGTGGCCATTGACAGTCACGCCTTGACGTTGGGACGTATGCGTGGGGCTGCCCTGCTTGGCCAGGGTCTCGATGTCACAGTGCAGGTGCAGACCGATCCGGATGAGAGTGCATCAACTCTATGCCTGGAAGCGGATGTTTTCCATGCCGACACGCGACAGGATCCGGGTCGGGTGCAACTGAGTTTCGATGCGCCGGCTGCGGGACAACCGGTGACCGTGCGTATCGTGTCCGCCAGTGCCATCGATGAACCTGTAGTGACCGTGTACTTGCGCGCGGGTTGTGCACAAAAGACCACGCGCCGTTATGTATTGTTGTCCGATATTGCAACCGAGCAGCTAGCGCCAGCGCCGAGCCGTCCCGCGCAATTGGCGCTAGTGGTGCCGTCGGCTGCGCCGACTGGTTCGGTCCCGCTGGGTGCCCCCGGTTTGGCGGTCGGGCCCGGACGGACGGGCGACTCCGCAGCATCGGCGAGCCGCGTGTCAGGCGCCGCTTCAACAAGGTCATCGGCGCCAGCGCCAGCGCAGAAGCGCGCTGCCCCGCCGCCGCGCAAACCCGCTGTGCCAAAGCCGGTGTCCGCAAAGCCAAC
>JAJAZK010000094.1 GCA_026785765.1 Rhodoferax sp.
GGAACGGCACTTGCCGGTCTCCATCACCAAGGAGCAGGTCAGGAACAGCCCGGACTTCGATACCGAAAAGCCCGTATCACGCCAAAACGAAGAACAGACCCTGGGGTACTACGGTTATCCGAACTACTGGGGCAGCGTCGGCTTGTGGGGCGGGGGACTGTACCCGTATGCAATTGATCCCGGTTTCGACGGTTATGGCATGGCCCGCATGGACGGAATGAAGAGCGGGGAACGCGAGCGGGAGGAGGCAGCGTATCTGCGCGCTGAAGAGGACCGCCACCGAAACGACGATCCGCATCTGCGCAGCTGCAATGCGGTAAAGGGTTACCACATCGAGGCCACCGACGGCGAGATCGGACATGTCGCCGGTTACCTCATCGACGACGAGACATGGGCCGTGCGTTACCTCATTGTCGACACCAGCAATTGGTGGGTCGGTCACCAGATGCTGATTGCCCCGCAATGGATCACCGGCGTGCACTGGTCGAATGAGACCGTATCGGTCAACCTGAGCCGGGCCGCCGTAAAAGACGCACCGGCCTACGACCCGAACGCGGTCTGGAGCCGTGACCTGGACCGGGACCTGTACCGGCACTATGGCCGAAACGGGTATTGGGCCGACAGCGATAGCGTGGGAACCCCCATCTAGGCGCCGCTGTGGACTGCCCGCACGGAATGCGGGTCGGTCGTGCCGCGCGTCAGTGTGAGTCGGGTCTTTCGACGCGACTCCCGATGCTTTTTAAGCGTCAGGATTTTGCACTGCCCGGCTTTGACGGCAGCGGGACGCCCGCGGCATCGGACTGCTTCGAGTTGACCTTCATGCGACGCCTGCCCCATCTGCTACCGGATTTTGCCAACCGCCGTCGCCCGCAATGAGTTGATCTGCGGCCGCCGGTCCCCAACTGCCAGGTGCGTAGGGCAGGGCCGGTTCATGTTCGGTCAGCACGGGTTCGACGATGGCCCAGGCGGCCATCACCGCATCCTGGTCGGTGAACAGCGCGTCGTCGCCGACCATCGCATCGCCAAGCAAGCGGATGTAGGGCGATGCATGGGGTGACTCATGCGTCAGTGCCTGTGCTGCATGCGGCGCGGGTACATCGGCGCACAGGACCAGTTCCTGCTGCGCACCCAGAAACTCCCTGCCTGGCCGCTTCATACGTGCGGCCAAGGCAATGGCAGAGTCCGGTTGCAGGCGAAACCGCAGGTAGTTCGCCCGGCCACCCGCCGGTCCGGAGTCATCGAATAGCTGTTGCGGTGGGCGATGAAGTTGCACCTGAACCTCGAGCGCAGAAGTCGGCAGGCACTTGCCGGCCCGCAGATACCAGGGCACGCCAGCCCAGCGCCATGAATCGATGGTCAGCCGCAAGGCGCAGAATGTCTCGACATCGGAGTCGGCAGCGACCCCGGCCTCACTGCGGTAACCGGCGTATTGCCCGCGCACCAGGTCGGCAGGTTTCAGTGGCAAGATCGCACGCAGGATGCTGGCCTTGGCGCTGTGCACCGCCTCGAAGCTCTGGAAGGCGGGCGGCTCCATCGAGAGCAGCGCGACGATCTGGAACAGGTGGTTCTCCACCACATCACGCAGGCAGCCCACGGTGTCGAAGAACCCTCCCCGCGTGCCGACACCGAAGTCTTCAGCGAGCGTCACCTGCACACTGGCGATGTGATGGCGGTTCCAGATCGGCTCCAGAAACGAGTTGGCGAAGCGGAAGTAGAGAATGTTCATGATCGCCTCCTTCCCGAGGTAGTGGTCGATGCGAAAGATCGACGACTCCGCAAAGACGGCCCGGGTGATGGCGTCCAGTTCGCGCGCGGACGCGAGGTCGCGGCCGAAAGGCTTTTCGATGATGACGCGGCCGTTGGCGGCCAGACCGGCACGGCCCAGGCCCCGCACCACCGTCGCAAACAGCGGGGGTGGGATCGCCAGATAGCAAGCCGGGCGAAGTGTCTGGTCTGGCGTGTCCACCAGCGTTGCGTTCAAGCGCTTTTTCAGGGCCTCGAAAGTGGCTTCGTCGCGATAGTCGCCGCTGACGTAGTGCATCATCGACAACAAGTGGTCGAACGCAGGCTCTTCGATCTTCGTGCCAGAGTGCTCCAGGCTTTGGCGAACACGCATTTTCCATTGCGCGCTGTCCAGACTGGAGGTGGCAACGCCGACCACCGGAACCGTCAGCGAGCCTGTTTTCGCCATCGCGTAGAGCGCAGGGAAGATCTTCTTGCTTGCCAGGTCGCCGGTGAAGCCAAAGATCACCAAGGCGTTGGCGGGCGCTCCGTTGCGGGAGTTACTCGCAAGCGTGGGCAGCGTCATGGATTCCAATTTGCCTCCTTGTCCCATCTCTGGAATGTGTAATTGCCCGGGTCGCGCCAGGTAATCCTGGATGTTGCTTCTGCAATGGCACACAAGTTAGGCCTCGCATCGGGCACTGTCGGTGCGGTAGACCACACACTGCAGCACGCAGGCCGGGTGCAACATGCTCAAGTACATCCGCATGACGGCATCAAGCAATTTCGACAATGTGGACCCGGAACTGGTGACCAAGCCGCTGCAATGGAATCCTGCCGACATCGGCCGCTTCATGGTGTTCTTCGGGCCGATCAGCTCGCTATTCGATATGGTCACCTTCGGCGTGATGTGGTGGGTGTTTTCCGCCAATAATCTGGGCAACCAGGGTCTGTTCCAGTCGGGCTGGTTCGTCGAGAGCCTGCTGACGCAGACGCTGGTGGTACAC
>JAJAZK010000095.1 GCA_026785765.1 Rhodoferax sp.
AAGCGAATCTGCCCGTTATCCACCCGATAACACAGCGAGCGGATGGCGAAACGGTCTACCGCCAGAAAGACCCTGTCTCCAGGCAGGCGCATGCCCACCGCAAAGTCACCGGAGATGCCCTGCAAAGCTGCCTTGGGGTCGGCGCCCAGCGCGGCGCGCCATGCTCCGCTAGCGCCTTCGGTCGAGGCCACGTTGGTCAGGTCACTTCTGGCAAACCTGGGCGAGCCTTTAAACAGTTCGGTTGGGTGATCGGGCATTTGGAGTGGGGAATCAGATACTGACAGGGGCCAGGTTACTAGCGCAGGTTTTGCACGGCCCCCGGATTATGCGGTTTGCCCGCAAGCGCCTGGGTACGCCGTGGATGCAGGTACTGCGCCTCTTGCTGCAATAACACGCCGCCATCCGCTGCGACCTCCACTACCCGGCCGCTGAGACCTGACCCTGCCTTGATGCGGTACTCCGACGGTGCAGCAGGCTCGAATACGTTCCGGTCCACCAGCACGTTGTTTCGGTAGTCGCCTGCGGCCGTTGCTTCGATGGTGCCAGACCCCACCAGCAGGTTGTTGACAGCAGTCACTGTGGCATTGCCTGGCGCCACCCGTAGCAGCACTCCACCCTGTGCCAAGCCGTCGACCAGCGTGTTATTTACCAGGTAGAGGGCATTCCTGGGCCAACGGTAGCCTTCGATGCCGTACGAGACAAGATGTGGGTTTTCCGTTTGTGCGCCCTGTTCGATGATGTTGCCCACCACGTAGGCGACGCCGCCATTGGCAAACTCCAGCTCGTAACTGGCACGGCCACCAGCGCCGTCGGCCAATCGGTTGTAGCGAATGTCACTCACCGCGGCGCGGCTCTTCAACAAATGCCCCCCTTTGGCATGGTGGAAATAACTGCCGGTGACGGATAGCCGGGCGATCGAGCCCGCATAGAGGTTATGGCTGAAACCGTCACCGTGGCCGTTGTGCCCGAACTCACTGTTGGCCACGTCGAGTTCGATCCTTGGATCGTTGCTGGTCAAAATGCCGTTCTCATTGTGGTTGAAGCTGCAATTGCGAACGACCAGTTTGCCGGCCTCGAGTCGAATGCCCGCCCCATTGCGGTCCTTGACACGCGCACCCGAGAAGTCGAACCCCTCCACTTCCATCTGGCCGCCGCGCATCACCCAGATCGCCTTGCCCTCGGCTGACGCGCCATCGGCGACCAGGCGGACACGGCCGCCGCCGGCGCGAATCGTCAAGCGGTCTTGTGTCCATACGGCGACATCAGCCTCATAGACGCCCGCGTCGACCTCGACAACACTGCCTGAAGGGGCGACGGCAGCGGCCGACGAAATTGTCTTGACGGCGCGTTGCGGTCCCACCCGGATGGTCTCGGCAGCTGCGGGCAACCACGACAAGATTGTTAGCAGCATGACAACGCCTGACAGGAAGGTCTGCATGTGCGGTTGAGGTTCCGTTATATGAGGTTACGGAATGGATTTACTTTGGGCCACCGTTTGACTGCAACGCGCCCGGATGCACTGCTCGCGTAACAAGCTTGGTTATTCCAAGAGGGTGGTGGTACTCATACTCGGGCGACAGATCGGCAGCGTTGGCAATACGTGTTGGGCGCGCCCGCTGCGACTGTCCCTTGCTGCTCAGTCGGTAGTCCTGACGGGCGGCATTCCAAAACACTTCCCATCCCGCGTGAATGTCTCCATCCGAGTCCAGCGGGCCCGATACGTGCATCCGCCCGCGACCGACCATGATGTTGTTCCGCGTTCCAACCAGCTGGGCTCCGTCCGCGACCCTCAGAAATGCGCCGCCCGAGGGCATATCGTTAACCAGCGTGTTGTGAACGAGCAGTAACTCATTGCGCTGATTCGAATAGCCTTCTGCGCCATAAGAAACCATCGTTGAGTTTCGGGATTGTGCCCCCTGCTGGATGATATTGCCGATCACATGCGCAACTCCGACATTCGGAAACTCCAGTTCGTAGCTGGCTCGCCCACCGCTCTCGTCCGTCAGGCGGTTATAGGCAATGAAGTTCTTTGCCGCTCGACTCTTGATGAGGTGGCCACCATTGGTATGGTGAAAATAACTGCCAGTAACCTTCAGCGAACGGATCGCGCCGACATAAAGCTGGTGAGTTAGCCCATCACCGTGGCCGTTATAGGCGAATTCACTCTGCTCGATTACAAGCTCGGAGTCTCCGGTAGCCGTTAGCAGGCCCGACTGGTTGCCGTAGAAAACGCAATTCCTTACTGTCAGGTGTCCGCTTTCAAGCCGTATTCCTGCTCCGTTTTGGTCCGGTACCGCGGCGCCAATGAATTCAATGTTCTCGACGGTGATATTCCCGCCTCGTATGACCCAGATGGCCTTGCCCTCGGCGTGTGCACCCGACGCGAATATGCGCGCCCGCCCGCCGACGCCTCGAATCACCAGCCTGGCCCGGTCTATGGCAGTGACATCCGCGGAATAGTCCCCGGCGTCGATTTCGATTACATCGCCGTCTTTTGCCACACGGACAGCCATCGCGACTGTGCGTAACGTGCGGCCCGACCCCACTTGGAGTCGACCGCCCAAGCTCTCGCCCGAGCCCGATGCGGTCGCATCCAGGGGTGCGCCAGACGTTGCGTTGGTGTCTGGGCTGATGTTTCTAAGAGGCAACGGAGGAATGGTGAACGCAGTCATGAAGCCGTTATGC
>JAJAZK010000096.1 GCA_026785765.1 Rhodoferax sp.
GACAGGAATTGCTGATGTTTCCCAGCACGCGCGACATCGCAACCATTGGCGGTTTTATCGCTGGAGGTTACGCCGGCGCCGGAACGGTGCGCAACGGCATACTCAAGGACGTCGGCAACGTGACCATGATCCGTGTGTTGACGCTGGAGGAAACACCGCGCGTGATCGAGTTGCGCGACGCGGATATCCAGAAAGTCCACCATGCCTTTGGCACCAACGGCATCATCACAGCCTTGACCCTGACACTCAAGCCGGCAGTGGACTGGGTACACCAGATTGCGCTGTTCACAAGTTATGGCGACGCGCTGCGTTTTGGCTGCGCTGCGACCGAAGCCATCGGTGGCAGCCTCGATGCGTTCCTGATCACCGCTGTGGAGCGGCGCATCGCGCCCTACTATGAAGCCGAGTTTGGTGCACGTTTCCCGGCTGACCGCGACGCGGTGTTCGCCATGGTGCATCCGGCGTGCCTGTCGGCTTGGCGCGCCCTGATGGAACGCCATGGTGGCCATGAGTCGATGGCCATGAATGAGCTGCAACTAAAGGACGCGGGGCTGTATCCGGCGTTCGAATGCGCCTACAACCACACGACGCTGATGGCGCTCAAGGTCGACCGCAGCTGGACCAACCTGCAGACTGTAGCGCCGTGGGTAGCCGGTGTCGGCATTGATGTCGCCCTGGTGAAGCGGCAGATGCAGCGCTGGGGTGACGAGGTTCTGATGCACCATGAGTTCGGGCGCCAGTTTGGCGGCTGTGTCGCCTTTGGGTTGCCGCTGGTGAGTTTTTTTGACCGCGACCGCCTGTACGAGATCATGGCCGAGTTCGAGGCCGACGGGTGCGCCGTTTTCGACAACCATGTGGTGACGATCGAAGATGGCGGCATGAAAGAGATCGACCCGGCGCAGATCGATTTCAAGAAAGTCGCCGACCCGCATGGCCTGATGAACCCGGGAAAAACCCGCGGCTGGCTTGCGTCCTATGCAAAACCCTAAGTTGCAACCGGCACGCTTTATGCAATCATTGTGCCCACGGCGGGCCGTTGGTCGCGCAAACCTGGTTCATTTTCAAAAAGGAGCGAGTTATGAAGTTTCCATTTGCGCGCCGCGTGCTGGCCGCCGGACTGTTTGCGGCGGCGCTGGCGCCTGCTATGGCACAGGAGAAAGTGGTTTTCGCCACCAACTGGAAGGCGCAGGCAGGCCATGGCGGCTTCTACCAGGCCCTGGCCGACGGTACCTACAAGCGTATGGGCCTGGACGTGGAGATCCAGCAGGGTGGGCCACAGATGAACAACCGCCCCTTGCTGGCTACCGGCAAGATCGACTTCCTCATGGCGGGCAACCTGCTCCTGAGTTTTGACAATGTCAAGAACGGGGTGCCGACGACGGTGGTTGCCGCCATCTTCCAGAAGGACCCGCAAGCCATATTCGCCCATCCGGGGCTGGGCTATGACAAGTTCGGGGATCTGATGAAGGCACCGGTAGCCTTTATCAGCAAGGACGGGCAGTTCAGTTTCTGGCAGTGGATGAAGGCCGAACACGGGTTCAAGGACGAAAACCTCAAGCCCTATGTGTTCAATGTGGCTCCTTTCCTGGCCGACAAGAAGTCGGTGCAACAGGGCTACAGCATCAGCGAACCAATCAGCATCAAGGCGCAGGCCGGATTCGACCCGGTGGTGCATTTGCTGGCCGACAACGGTTTCAGCACCTACAGCACCACTATCGAGACACGCGCCGAATTGGTGCAGAACAAGCCTGCTTTGGTGCAGAAGTTTGTCGATGCATCCTTGATCGGCTGGTACAACTATTTGTACGGCGACAACAAGGCGGCCAACGAGATGATCAAGAAGGCCAACCCGGACTCCACCGATGCGGGTATCGCCGGCAGTATTGAGCTGATGAAGAAGCTGGGCATCGTCGACAGCGGCGAAGCCCTGCAAAACGGCATCGGCGCCATGAGCACGGCGCGCGTGAAAGACTTTTATGACAAGATGGTCAAGGCCGGGCTGTACAAGCCGGGCGACGTGGACCTGTCCAAAGTGGTGACGACCCAGTTCGTGAACAAGAAAGTGGGTCTGGATGTGAAACAAAAACTCGGGGTCAAGTGACAGGCTGCGTGGTTGCGCCAACGCATGGCGGGCGTTATGCAGAGTATCCCTAGAGCCCCATGCGTACCCTGATCGTCTATTGCCATCCGGTGGAGCAGAGTTTTTCCGCAGCACTGTATGCGGCAAGCCGCGAGACATTGGCAGCGCGTGGCCACGAGTTGCGTTGCTTCGACCTGTACGCAGAGGGATTCCAGCCGATCCTGACCCGCGAGGAACGCATCGCCTACCTCGATGCGCCACAGCAGATTGAGTCGTGCGTGCAGGCCCATGTGGATGCATTGCGCTGGGCTGAACACCTGCTGTTTGTGTTTCCGATCTGGTTCTATGGACCGCCGGCCATGCTCAAGGGTTGGCTGGAACGGGTCTGGCTGCCAGGCGTGGCGTTTCTGCCGCCACGCCGCAAAGGCCTGCTGGCCGAACCCGGCCTGCGCCACATCCGGCGCTTGACTGTGATCACCCATGGCGGATCGCCTTGGTGGTGGCTCAAACTGATAGGGGACCCGGCGCGCCGTTTGTTCGCGCGCGGACTGCGCGCCCTGATGGCGCGCGACTGCAAGACTACCTGGCTGCAACTGCACAGCATGAACAACGTCCGACCGTCCGACTGTGCCAATTTCATCCAGCGCGTGCGCAGCACATTGGCGAAGATGCAATGACCGCCAGCCAGGTCGGTGCACCCCTGGCCAACTACCTGGCAGCGCGCCGGGTTGGTGACATGCTCTACCCGAGCGGCGTGATTGCCGTCGATCCCGCCGCGCGCCGGGTGGTGACTTCCTACGACGACTTGCCCGGCAGCGCCAGCGCGGCACTGAAATCCCTGGGTTACATCACCGGCCAAATAAGTGTGGATGTGATTGAGGCGCCTGCGGTTGCGCAGTCGTGGTTTGTGCTGAACCGGATCCGCGAACTGGTGGAGGCAGAAGGCGGCCAGATGCGCGGTGTCTTCAAGCTGTTGCAGTACTTTCGCGACCTGCGCCACTTGGCGTCCGCAGGAATTGGCGGCATGCTGCCTTCCCAGGCTTCCCGTGCCGCGCGCAACGACGCCAGGCGCTCGGGCTGACGCCCGCCAGGATTGGCCCGTTCGCGTTCGTCCGCCGGCAAGTTGAACAGGTAGTCCTGGCCATCGACGCGCAGGTACTTCCAGTCGCCATCGCGCAGCGCGCGTTGGCCACGGTGTTTCATGCGCCAGAGCAGCGCTCGCCCAAACGTCCAAGCGGCATCACGCAACACCGGTGGCAGCGAAACCCCGTCCAGCGGCCAGGTTTCGTCTGCCCCGACTCCCGCCAGTTCCAGCATGGTGGCCGACCAGTCCATGGTCATGCAGAGCTGGAGGCTCACCGTAAGCGGCGCAATCAGGGGTGGCAGGAGTTGACAGCCTCGCTTACTCCTCGCCGCCTTATTTCACCTTCGAAATATTGGAATTGGCTGGATGAGGCGCTGTATTACAATGCAACACACTTGAAGCCGGAGGTTTTGATGAGTTCCACATTGACAATACGTATTGACGACGCTCTGGAGCGCGAGCTGAAACAGCTTGCGGCAGCTACGCACCGCCCCAAAGGCGACATCGTGCGCGAGGCGTTGCGCCGCCAGCTGGCGTTGGCGCGCTTCCGTGCCGTGCGCGCGGAAGTGATGCCGCTGGCCGAGAAAAACGGCTTGCTCACCGACGAGGATGTATTCAAGGTAATTTCTTGAGGGCAGTTTTCTTGTGAGGGCATTCCTCGATACCAATGTGCTGGTCAGTGCGTTGGCTACCCGCGGGCTTTGCGCCGAGCTTTACGAGCGGCTGCTGACGGAACATGAAGTGGTCATTGGCGAGCCGGTGGTCGCCGAAGTGCTGGACATCATGCGCCGCAAATTCCGGGCAGGCGATGACTTACTGGCGAAAGTGGAAGCGGAATTGCACCTGCTGGAAATTATTCCCGCCCAGCCAGCCGCGCCCAAGCTGCCGATAAAAGACCGCGAAGACCCCTGGATCATCGCGGGTGCGCTGGCGGGAAAAGTGGACTGCTTCGTTACCGGCGATGCCGAATTGCTGGGGCTGGTCCAAGTGAAAAATATGCCTATGTTCTCACCACGAGTGTGCTGGGAAAAGTTGCTGGCTCATTCTTGAGAAAACCTCCAAGCAATGCGCACAACAAGGAGTTGTGGGATGAGAGCCAATAGAGGCGGACAACGCCTGGAACCAGGGGCTGCTTGGCACCGCCAGCGCGGCGCTGAGGTCCCTGGGTTACATTACCGCCCAAATGGGTGTGGATGTGATTGAGGCGCCCGCGGTTGCGCGGTCGTGGTTTGTGCTGAACCGGCTGCGCGAACTGGTGGGGCTTGAGGTAGAGGCCACCGCTGTGTTGGCGCGTTGAATCAGCGCTGCGGCATGTCCCGGTCGGTGTAACCCAGGCTGACACTGGCATTCGCAGGAATTGGCGGCATGCTGCTGTCCCAAGCGTCCCATGCCGCGCGCATGGCCACCAGGCGCTCTGGATGGCGCAGTGCAAGATTGGCTCTTTCCCGTTCATCCGCCGGCAAATCGAACAGGTAGTCCTGGCCATCGACGCGCAGGTACTTGCAGTCGCCATCGCGCAGCGCGCGTTGGCCACGGTGTTTTATGCGCCAGAGCAGCGCTCGCCCAAACGTCCAGGCAGCATCCCGCAACACCGGTAGCAGGGAGACCCCGTCCAGTGGCCAAGCCTCGTTTGCCTTGACACCTGCCAGTTCCAGCATGGTGGCCGACCAGTCCATGGTCATGCAGAGCTGGCGGCTCAGCGTACCCGGCGCAATCAGGCCTGGCCAGTGCGCGATCCAGGGCACCCGGATGCCGCCTTCCGTGAGGTCCATCTTGCCGCCCACAAATGGCCAGTTGTCGCAGAAGCGCTGGCCGCCGTTGTCACTGGTGAAGGCGATTAGCGTGTTGTCCGGCCGACCCGGTACCGTGCTGCCGCGACTGCGGCTGTTGATCGGTTCTTCGGCGGTGTCACGCAGCCGGCTAGCGCATAGCCATCAAGGACCGGGTCGGCGAACACACTGGTGAATTGGCGTAACCTTGGGTGAAACGCAAGTCGTTGGCGGCGCGGCGGTCCAGCACCGGGGACACAGCACCGAACGGTGCGCCGCGCCCGCCATCACACCAGATGTCGGCAAAACCGAAGTCGTCGGCCACGATGAAGACTATTTTTGGCCGACTCATCGTGCAAGCAGGAAGGCCACGCTACGCATCCCGGCCACCGTCAGCAGCAACGATCCGAACAGGTGCAGCGCTGCCGTGCCCAGGGCCAGTGCGTACCGTTGTTGGCCGAGCATGGCCACGACCTCGGCGGAGAAACTGGAGAAGGTGGTGAGTGCGCCCAGGAATCCGGTCACCAGTGCCAGACGCCATACCGGATCAAGCTGGGGGAGCGCCTGGAAAACCGCGACACATAGACCGACCAGATACCCGCCGATCAGATTGGCGGCCAGGGTGCCATAAGGAATCATGGATCCGGGGCTGAGCCACAGGCCCAAACCCCAGCGGGCCAGCGCGCCAAGGCTGGCACCGATGCAGATGGCGAGCACTGAAATCATCGGCGCAGGGTCGTCGCCCGGCGATTCACGGCCTCACCTGGGCCGTGGTGTCCCAAGGCATTGCATCCTGGGTGGCCGAGTTCAGAAACGGGTTGACGATGCGCAGAGTTGCGCGCAGCAGCTGGTGGTGCTGCAGATCTTCGGAGTACACCACCGAGGCCTCACATTCCAGTGCGGCGGCAAGAATCAGGCAGTCGTAGAGGCCGTAGCCGGTTTCGCCTTGCAGGTCGAGTGCCGTGTCCATCAAAGCAGGACTCGACGCCACGCGATTGAGCGGTTGCATCGCTGCGTCGATGAATTGCTTGCATTGCTGCGTAGTGAAGCGATGCGCAAATTTGCGCAGGGCGACATTGGCGAATTCCTGTATCACCTGATAACTGACGCAGCCCATCCCGGTGCCCAGCGCATGCTCCACAAGATGCAACGCACGCTGCTTCTTGAGGGGCTCGCTGGAAAGCAGCGCGTAGACAAAGACATTCGTGTCAATGAAGAACACGGCACCAGGATCGATTGGAATATTCACCGTTCGTTCATCTCGTCGCGCGAGAAGCTGCGCCCTGGGTCCGCCTGCGCAAGTTCTTTCATGACACTGCGAAACCGGTCGATGGCTGCGTCGTCTTTGGCAGTTGCGTAACCGGACAGCCACTTGCGGAACTCGACGTTGAGCGTGCTTTGCGAAGCCACGGCTTTTTCCCGCGCACGAACAATCAATTGTTCGTCGGCTGACAGGGTGATGTTTCGCAGCATGTTAGTTTTGTGTGCACGGTTATCATCCAAGTGTACACGAATTGTGCTCAAATTCAACCGTGCCTCAACGACCCCCATTCAAGCGGATTTTCCAAGACCGATTTCGCCCGAACCCCCAACTGCTCTACCAACGCGCTTTCAGGCGCCTGGAACGGGCGCATATGCTAGGCCGGGCGGCGACCGTTGGGCATGTGCGGGTGAATTGGCAGATGTTTTGCTGGGCCTTGCGTCACGACGATGCAGGTGAAGGCATCGGGCAAATGTGGCGCGCGGCGGCTACGGCGGTATTGACCTGCCCAGGTTGGATTCCACACGGCAATGCAGGCGGGACCACGTCAGCGCGGTGTATCGAGGACCGGTTGTCACACATAGGATGAAGGGTTCTTTGCGAATCGCTCGACGCAATGCATTGAGCAGAACCAATATGTCTTCTGATTGAAATGCAGGTGGCCCGCAGCGTGCGTGGAGTCGATCTGCATCTTGCAGACGGGATCGATCGCGTACTGGTCGGCAGAGGTCGATAGAACGATTTCATACAAATCGACCGGCTGCGGAAGGTTGTGGAGCGAGACCAGACCTCGGTGCGAAATCCCGAACCCTGGTGATCCGGCTTGGCCGAGTAGTTCGGCGACAGGCGCTGTGCACATGATGCGGCCACCGGTCGCTTGCGCCGCAACGCGGGCCGCAAGATTGATCGTGGTACCGAAGTATCGATTTGCGCGAATCACAGCCAAACCGTGATGCAGACCAGCCCGGACGACCGGGAACTTTTCGCGGCCTGCGATTGCTGTGTAGAGCGCCTCGAGCGCCGCCAAGGCCGCGACCGGATCTGGAAACACAATGAAGGCGCAGTCGCCAATCAACTCCTGCAATTGCCCCAAGGGTTCGACATGCAAGCGCAGCAATTCGCGGAAATCGTCCATGAGATCCGCTGCGGCGACCCCTCCGTGGGTATCGGTCAACGCTGTGTAGCCCGCAATGTCGACGAAACAGAAAGTCGCTTCGATGCTGGTCTCTGAACCCATGCCTCGATCATCGCACGCAACGCCTGAAACCGACGTGTAGCGTCTACAGTCATGAGTACCCGGCGCGCGCTTGGGCGCAGGGCATACGCGCCTTACTGCAGTCGAGAAGGGCTTAGCGGGCCATCTGTTGCGGCAGCCAGGTCACGACGCCAGGGAATGCATAGATCAGGGCCACGGCTACACACATCAGGGCGAACATCGGCAGCGTGACCCGCGCGATCCAGGTCAGTTGCCGGCCGGTCATGCCCTGCAGCACGAACAGGTTGAATCCGACCGGTGGTGTGATCTGGGCCATTTCGACCACAAGGACGACGAAGATGCCGAACCAGATCGGGTCGATGCCGGCCGCGGTTACCGTGGGCATCAGGACGCCAATCGTCAGCACAACCATCGAGATTCCGTCCAGAAAACAGCCCAGCAATATGAAGAACACGGTCAGGGCCACGATTAGCTGGGCTTGGCTCAGGCCCAGCGACGCGATCCATTCGGCCAGATGGCGCGGCAAGCCGATGTAACCCATGGACAGGGTCAGGAAGGACGCTCCAGCCAGGATCAGCGCGATCATGCAGTACAGGCGGGTGGCGCCCATCAGCGCGTCCGAGAAGTTGCGCCAACTCAGCGAGCCCTGCAATGCCGAGATCGTCAACGCGCCGACCACCCCCACTGCCGCCGCTTCGGTCGCGGTGGCAAAACCGGCATAGATCGAGCCCAGCACGGCCAGGATCAGCGCCACCACCGGTATCAGGCTGCGCGAGTCAGCCAGCTTTTCGGCCAGGCTGAAGCTGCGCTCCGCCGCTGGCACCTGATCCGGGTGGCGCAGGGCCCACAGGACGATGTAGCCAGAGAACAGGCATGCCAGCATGATGCCCGGCAAGACACCGGCGATGAAGAGTTTGGAGATCGACACCTCGGCGGCAACGCCATAGACGATCATGATGATGGACGGCGGGATCAGCAAGCCAAGGGTGCTGGCACCAGCCAGTGTGCCGATCACCATGTGTTCGGGATAACCACGGCGACCGAGTTCAGGCAGTGTCATCTTTCCGATGGTGGCGCAGGTGGCGGCGCTGGAGCCGGACACTGCGGCAAAGATGGTGCAGCCGATCACGTTGGTATGCAACAGGCGCCCGGGCAGACCCTGCACCCAGGGCGCCAAACCCTTGAACATGTCCTGACTGAGGCGCGTGCGAAACAGGATTTCGCCCATCCAGACAAAAAGCGGCAGGGCGGTCAAGGTCCAGCTCGACGATGAGCCCCAAACGGTGACCGCCATTGCGTCACCGGCCGGGCGCGAAGAGAACAGTGTCACCGCCATCCAGGCAACACCGGTGAGTGTCAAGCCGACCCAGACGCCGCTGCCAAGAATCAGCAAAAGTGACACCAGCAATAGTGCGGTGATGACCAGATCATTCATTGCGCAAGGCCTCGTCGCTTGTGCGTTGCAGGCGTTTGCCCGTCATCTCCAGCACCAGTTCGTCGATGAAGGCGATGGCCAGAATCACCGTGCCGACTGCCATACCCAATTGCGGAATCCACAAGGGGGTAGCGTCACTGCCGGTGGAGATGTCGTGAAAGCTGCGCGACTGCCAGGCCAGCTTGCAACTGTAGAAAGCGAACATGCCGGCGAGCGCGCTGGCGCAGACCAGTGCCCACAGCTCGAGCGACTTCTTCCAGCGTCCCTGGAGTGCTGCCAGCAGCAAGGTGACACGGATGTGCTCGCCGCGCTTGAGGGTGTGCGCCAATGCCAGAAAGCCGCTGGCCGCCATCAGGTATCCGGCGTAGGCGTCGGTGCCGGGAACATGGAAATGGAACTGCCGCCCGAGCACGGACAACAGGAC